>JACPFA010000041.1 GCA_016183235.1 Deltaproteobacteria bacterium | reverse complement strand
TCCTATTATTTTTTTGAATTAGAGGATGACAGAGGAATACTCTAATTCAATAAAAATAAAGGATTTTTTTGGCCGAGTAGGCTTTACGGGTGCGGGTTCTCGATAGACACCTTAGCCCAACTCAAAATAACTTTTTAGGTGCAACAATTTATCTCCTCTAGCACAAATGGATCTTGCTCCGTCTGCTTCAACATTTCAAAATGAGATCGCGATTTTTCTAAATCAATTTGCCCCAAAGCCCATACCGCATGCCCCCGCAAAATCGGATCAGCATCAGTTAATCGCTTAGCAACACTTTCAAAATAAAAATTGTTTTTGGAATTGCCGGCCACCACCAAAACATTGCGAATAAACCCCTGATATTTACAACGTAACACCGCAGTACCTTTAAAATGTTGGCGAAAATTTTCTTCTGAAAAATTTAAAAAGTTCTGAAGTGACAATTTTTCAAAAGAAGTTTGTTCAATAACCATGGTTTCGTGAGAACTCGTGGCAAAGCGATTCCAAGGGCACACGGCCTGACAATCATCACAACCAAATAAATGATTGCCAATCAAAGGCCGCAAATCACGAGGGATGGGGCCTCTTAACTCAATGGTCAAATATGAAATACAAAGCCTAGCGTCTAATTGGTAAGGGGCTATGATAGCCTGCGTGGGGCACACCTCAATACAGCGGATGCAATGGCCACAATGATCCGCCAGAGGCACACTAGGAGCAAGCTCTAAATCGGTCAAAAATGTAGAAAGAAAAAAATAGGATCCTTTTTGCGGGTGAATCACATTGGTATGTTTCCCCATCCAGCCAAGCCCCGCCCGTTTGGCCCACACTTTTTCTAAAACCGGGCCCGTATCGGTTTCGGTATAAAGCCGATGCTCAGGAAATGTTTTGGCAAACCATTGCGCGAATGCTTTTTGTTTTTTGCCTAATTTTTTATGGTAATCCCCACCTTGGGTATAACAAGAAACACGGTATTCTTCTGGCTCATCAAGGGGCGGTTGATAAAAATAACTTGCCACAATGACAGATCGAAGCCCTGGCAAAATCAATTCAGGTTGCATGCGCTTGTGCTTAAGCTTACTCAAATATTCCATTTGGCCATGCCATTGCTTGACTAGCCATTGAGAAAAATAATTCTCTTCTAAGTTCAGGTTTAAATCTGGGACCGCAATGCCTACCTGGTTAAACCCCAATGATTGTAATTGAGCAACAATAACGTCCCTAGTGGACATGGGAAGAGATTAGAAAACCACTTTGGGTTGGATTGGACTCAAATTCAATAGTACCCTGCCCCACCCATTGCAGGGTAAAAGGATCAACCACTACTTTAACCCCTTCCATCAATAACTCAACATCCCCTTCTTTCTTTTCATCAAAAGAAAAGGCGCACTGCGCACCTTGGCAATCTTGCCTTTCTAACAACACCCTAAAATAGGCAGGGCAAGGCTCGGCCAAAGCTGCTCTAAATTCTTCAATCTTTTGGGCTGCATGAACCGTGATTTTCATGGACCATCATTGCCTATGGCTTCCACCGGGCATGACTCTAAGGCCTCTTGGCACAACTTTTTCTCGTCGTCGGTGGTAGGTTGCTTAAAAACATAAGAATAACCACCATCGTCGTTGCGTTTGAAATTATCGGGTGCGGTTTCACGGCACAGATTGCAATCGATGCACTGGCTATCCACGTAAAATTGACCTTCGGGCTGGTTGGCTAGCTTATCGGTTTTATTTGCCATAATGAGTTGTCTCCTAAAAACCCTACATGAACGATTTGGAAATGCGAGTTCCCATACAATCCTGAAAAAGACAACATAAAATAAATAAATTGAATTTCAATACAAAACCTCTACACTGAGATCCGTCATGTCGGCAAACCCCTCGAGCCACCCCATCGTTCATACCGTAAATACCCAAGATCAATGGACTCTATCACTCTACCGCTACCCAGGGGATTTAAAAAAAACTCGCTATCCGGTGCTTTTAGTTCATGGTTTAGCGAGTAATCGGTTCAATCTTGACTTTCCTGATGAAGATTTAAATTTGGCAAAATTCCTGCATCAGGCCGGTTTTGACACCTGGATCGTTGACCTCCGTGGCGCCGGGGCTAGCAAAACCAAACTCGCTCACCAACAACAATGGAATTTTGATGATTACGTTTTAAGAGATCTCCCTGCTGTTGCCAAAAAAATTAGACAAGTGACTGGGAAAAAACAATTTCACTGGATAGGCCACAGCTTAGGTGGGGTGATGGCTTATGCTTATATTCAACAAATCAATCCAAAAGATCTCAAAAGTTTAACCACCATTGCCACACCCGTTACCACCAGCCGAAAAATCGGTTATATCCGTTACACCTTCGAGTTAGACCGTATCATTAAATACCTACCCCACATGCCTTATCGTTTCATGTCAAAGATAGCGAAGCTATTCACCGAACAAATTCTAAACCATCCCCAGCAAATTGTGATTTCAAAAGAAAACATGACCCCTGCGCTTTTGGAAAAACTACTAAAATATGGGGTAGAAAATGTGCCTACCGCCTTGGTACTGCAAATTCACGATTGGTTTCGGCACGGTCATTTTAAATCGGCCGATCGGAAAGTAGATTATATGGGTTCTTTAAAAAAATTCACCATGCCCATTCTCATGGTGGCAGGAACCCAAGATTCTTTTACCGATCCCGACGAAGTCAAAAAAATCTTGGCCCAATTTCCTAGCAAAAATAAAAAGATTCTCGTGTTTGGAAAAAAGTTTGGCCATCGGGTTGACTATGGCCACATTGACTTGGTTCTAGGCTTACATTCTAAAAAAGAGGTGTTCCCTGCCATTTTGCGCTGGTTGAAAAAGCAGGATTGAAATTGTGCAAAGCGAGATTGCCGCGCTCGGCATCATGGGTCCCCCGGTCAAGCCGGGGGATGACACCGCTCGCAATGACATCAGTCTGGGCTTAAAAATTCTACCTTGGGTAATTCTGGTAAAATTTGCTTACCCACCGCCTCTTCATAAAGTTTCATCACCGCTTTTCGCCCTACCTCTCCATAATCGAGGGTCAACTCGTTCACATACATGCCCACAAATTGATCGGCGGTTTTAGGGTCCATTCCACGGGCAAAACTTAAGGCATAGGCCAAGGCTTCTTCGCGATGTTCTAGACTATATTTAATGCCTTGATAAATGAGTTGGGCGATCTTTTTCATCTTATCAATGCCTAAATCTTTACGAATAATATTCCCGCCCAAAGGTAGGGGTAGGCCAAACTTTGCTTTCCACCACACGCCCAAATCTAAAATCAAATGAAAACCCTTTTCCCGATAAGTCAATTGCCCTTCGTGAATGATCAAACCCAAATCGACTTTTCCACTTTCAATAGCGGGCATGATTTCATCAAAAGGCATGACCATAAAATTAAGATTGGGCTCAAATATTTTTAGGGCTAATAAAGCGGTTGTATTGAGACCTGGCACCGCCACCGTTTTTTCGGCAATTGCATCAAGGGCATAGGGTGTTTTAGCCACCACCATGGGGCCATAATTATCACCCACCGAGGCCCCTGAACTTAGCAAGGCATAATTTTTGGCCACCTTAGGAAAGGCATGCAATGAAATGGCCGAAACCTCATAAACTTGATTAAAAGCCGCTTGGTTTAAGCTTTCGATATCTTTTAAGATATGTTGAAATTCAAATTCGTCGGTTTCGATTTTACCATTAGCCAAGGCATAAAACATGAAGGCATCATCGCTATCGGGGCTATGGGCAATTTGAATAATTTCTTTTTCAACCATGGCGGGCTTGCTCTAACAGGGCCAAGCAAGATCGTCAATAGACCTCTTGCATAGACCTCTTGCATAAAGAATCTTCCAATTCATCTGTAAATAGCGCCACGTCTTTTCGGCGTCATTGTTGTGTTGAAGCCGGCGCTCCAGCGGCGACCCTTATGCAGATTTGCCGGCACGGAATCCTTCCGCGTTCCCCCGCCAGAGGCGGGGGCCTCGGCTTTCCATGCCGGCAAATCCGCATAGGGGGCCCCGCCGCTTCCGCGATGGCTTCACCACAACAATGACCCCGAAAAGACTTTTCTGCAAATATTTGCAGAAATATGAAAAGTTTTACTGAAGGGGGCTAAGGGGGTTATCGAGAACCTGTAGCACAGAAGTAAAGCCGTAGGAGGCCCAACAAAATCTTATTATTTTTTTGAATTAGAGGATGACAGAGGAATACTCTAATTCAATTAAAAATAAAAGATTTTTTGGGCCGAGTAGGCTTTACGGGTGCGGGTTCTCGATAACCCCCTTAGCCCCCTTCAGTAAAACTTTTTAGGTGAGCAATTTGTATAATTATATGAGCGATTATTCTGTAACTAATTGGGGAGGTTTTTTCTTTTTCATGCGGAGTTGGTCTAAGCCTAATACCTGGCCTGGGTTATTGATTAAAAACCCCAGCCCTAAAACCATGCAAGCCACGCTCATAATTTGATATAAATAACCCAAATTAAAACTACTCACCAACATGAGGGCCCCATACACCAACAACAAAAAGGCCGCATAACGAACCATGGCCCCTAACAAAAATAAAACCCCCAAGAGCAGATATAAAATCACTAAAACGTAATAAACTTCTCTTTGATAGGGTAATATATATTGTTGAAAGACAGGTTGAAAAAAACCCAGCGCTCCGCGACTTGCCAAATGAAATAAGGTAAAGCCAAAGGCCTCCGGGCCGCTATATTGTAAACGAAAAATACCTAAGACAAGAAAGATAATCCCAGCGGTAACACGAAAAATAAAAAGCGCTGCCATGTAAATCCTTTGTCATTGCGAGCCCAACGGGCGAAGCAATCCCACCGGTTAAACAAAAGAGATTGCGGAGCCTGCCCTGAGGCCTAGCGAAGGGTCTCCTCGCAATGACAGAGAAGTCTATCATGCTTGAACGGGCTCCAAAATAATAGTGCCTACATCTTCAAAAAGCTTATTTTCAAAAATTGATCCAATTTTTCTTGAGCATTTTAAGTGTGTTTTTAACAATCATTTCTTTGCGCTTCGCCGAAAGATTTGATTGCGTATATTTCAACAAGTGTTTTTCGATGTCGACCACAAAATCTTGAATGTCCACTTCCAATTGTTCTAAAATAAGTTCGTTAAATCGAGCTTGAATCGTAGGGTAAATCCGACCCTGCGCATCCCGCCGCAATAGTTTTTCTAAAACGATGCCTTTAACATCTTCACAATATTGGGTAAAATCTTCGAAAAATACCCCTACCATGGTGCCCGCCATCTCAGTAATCACGCGATCTCGATGGGTGCCCATGAGTTTCATCGGCTCACAAACCACACAGTGTTCTTTATAATGATCTTTTTGAGCATCGTTAATGATCATATCTAAGGTATAAAGATAATCCTCTTTCACCAACGACGAGGCGCTGGTCTTGGTTTGTAAATTACCCTGCCTCGAAAATTGTATGACCTTGCTGTTCATTACCTTTTATATTAACAAAGAATTGGGAAGATAGGAAGGGTTACTGTTTATGACGCAAGGCGGCTTTTATTTGAAACAAATCGAGGTTGGCCCCATGGAGAATTTTGCCTATCTTCTGGGGGATTTAGCCACCCACCAGGTGATCTTGGTGGACCCTGCCTGGGAGGTTGATCGTTTAATTAAGGCGGCTGAAGCTGAAGATTTAGAGATTGTAGGCGCCTTGATTAGCCACCACCACCGTGACCATACCAATGGCATTGAAGATTTATTAAACTATAAAAATTGCCCGATTTATATCCATAAACAAGATCAACAATTTGTCCCCATCCCTAAAAGTAATATTCATTCAACTCAAGATGGTGAATCGATTAAAGTGGGGCAGTTTAATATTCAATTCATTCATACCCCTGGCCACACCCCTGGTTCGCAATGTTTTTTGGTTAATGATCACTTGGTAACGGGAGATACTTTGTTTATCGATGGTTGTGGGCGATGTGATTTGCCAGGTGGCGACCCCGAAGCCATGTATTACACGCTGACACAAAAGATTTTATTGTTGCCCGAAGCAACTCAAATCATGCCAGGCCACAACTACGCGGCCCTTCCCCACAGTAGTTTGAAAGAACAAAAGTTATCCAACCCTTATTTAAGATTAGCCGCTGAATCGCTCAACGATTTTACAAAATTCAGAATGCGGCCAAGGTAATAAATGTCATAGATGGATCCCGGGTCAAGCCCGGGATGACGTAATCCCGTCATCCCGGGCTTGACCCGGGATCCATGATATAGACGTTTACTTCAAAGTCGTAGTAACTTTCCCACCTGGCACGGTCAACACCGACCCCGCGACATTACAAGTAAACTCATGGGCATTTAAATTAGGATTAATATTTGGCACACTGTGCGTCACTTGACCTTGACTATTCACGGCTGGGTAACAAGGATCAATAGCCATCCCCCAATCGTAGATAGGATGAATTTGCAGCCGATACTTTTGCCCCACTTTAATGCCACTGATTTCAAATTTACTGCATTCGGCCCCTGCCTTACTACAATTCCACTGGCTGCGATCATTCACATCGAGCTTAGAGGCTTCAGCCCCTGAAATAACCGAGACCGCATTGGCGTAATCATAGCTCTCGCTGCCGAGGGCGCCACTCACTGGCACAGCTAAAACCTCGGCACATCTTAAATACCACTGGGCCTGCCATGCACTCCCCTTGATCGTACAATCCTGCTTCTTAAAGGTTTGGTTAGCTGGGGTGGGGTCGGGATACATTTTTGCAAAGGCCACCATATCGTCAAGATGCAAGGTCTCTTGCCCACCATTGGGAACAAGGCTGGCATACATCGTAGGGATGTCGTCTTTTAGATCATCCGTGCAACCATTGGGAAACCCATTACAAAAATACACACTCTCAGCGGCCACTTGGCTGTGATCCATTCCTAAAAAATGCCCTAACTCGTGGACCATCACCGCTTCAATATCGGCCTTGGTTAAAATGCGGGCACAACCCCCACCGGCTTCACAACCCGGAAAGACCGTAGAGGAGGCCATACAAGCCGCGTTGATGACAAATTGACCTTTTTTCAAAACGGGATCGTTATATCCATCCCGAGGCGTTATTCCACCTAGTCCCCAAATGGAATATTGATTACACAAGCCAAGCAAATCTTGCATGATAAGACCGTTGGGGTCAAAGATCACCGGATTATAACAAGCGGTATTGGGATCATTGTCGTAACAACCTTTGATCAAGGGGTGGTTAGGATTGTATTGAGGATCGGGAACATAATAACTGGTGTAAGTGGCCAAATTGGCATCTTCGGGTAAGGCAGGCCCTTCTTGAATCGTAAGTTTAACACCCGGCACGCTCATCCATTTTTGAAAACCCGCTGTAATCATGCCTCGAGCGGTGGCATTATCAATATCGGTATTCACTTCGCCTTCTTCTTTCATTAATTGGCAAGAACCCCCTGAATTTTTTTCTTCAGGTAATTCGGCATCTTCTAATTCTTTGTCAAAATTTCCTAAACCACACTTAAAACAACCCGGGTCGGGATTCCACACAATGGGCTGACTCGTATCCCATTTAAAACAGGTGCCGTTAATATCGGTGCCAATACAACCACCGGCTTTAACTAGATTAGGCGATAAAAAACCAATCACGACGACTAGCGATGCTATTGTTAATTGTTTCACTCTTTCGACTCCTTTGCTTTAAGTCGCTCCCGATATTCTTGGATGAGTTGCTGGGTGGGCATGGTACGCCCGGTTTGTGGGGAAGCCTGAAATTCTGGGGTCTCGACTTGACCTGGCACCTTTTGCATAAAAAAACTATTGCCTGATAATCCCACAAACTGCACAAAACCCAACCGCGAAGGTGCGGTTAAAAAGCCTACGAACCTTGTGCCAGCAGGGAGGTCTTTCACCATTGAACCCCGTTCGTTGGGGGTGCCATACATTTTTATTTTAACGACTTCCCCAACCGCTGCACCTTTAATGGATTCCAAACAAAGTAAGTTATAAAAAGTAGCCGGATAGCCATATTCATCCGGCCCCGCTTTTTGCTCTTTGACCTCAAATAAACAGGCCCACTTGGCCCAACCAATGCGCTGCTCAGGGGTGATGGGGCTCACCATCAAGGCCTGAGCGGTCGTACCCATGAACCAAAGAGTTAGAAAACTCAAGAAAGTCGCTATTTTATAACCCATGGAATTCCTTTCAGTTTTTAAGATTCCCAGAACCACCTCATAACCCAACACTAATATTGTAAAAGAAAAAACCCCACTTAATCAACTCCTAAAAGCCGTTGTACTGTCATTGCGAGGCCAGCCGGCCGAAGCAATCTCTTCTGCCCAACCACTGGGATTGCTTCGTCGCAAAGCTCCTCGCAATGACATAAAACCCTTTCTTTCCCAAGTCATTCCCCCTAAAATAGCCCCATGTCGAAAATAAAGCCCCTATTCCTAGAATTATCGACCCGCATCCTCCTGCTATTGCGTTTTCCCTATTTTTTACTGCATAAAAAATTCCCTCATTTTTTCAACCGGCTGGAAGCCCACGCCCCCTATCTCGACACCTCACGCATGTTGACCCGGTTTAATGGGCTGGCGAATTTATTTTTTAGGCGTCTTTTAAGCTCCATTCGATTTCAAGAATCTGAGTTGGACCATATTCGTGAGGCAAGCCAAAAGGGTTTGGTGGTTTACCTCATGCGCAACTGGGGGCAAACCGAATATAATTATTTCAATCGGCTCTTTCTCAAAAAAGGTTTGAGCCTCGCTTGCCACAATAATTTAATTAGCATGCTCCACTGGATGCCATGGCAAGAAGCCCTCGGGGTATTAGCCAAAAAAATCCGTTTCTTTTTTGAACACCACAAGTGGCTTTCTAATCGTGAATTGTTTGATTTAAAAGAGGCCTTAACCCAAAATGAGGCGCCCCTCTTTTGTCTTAATTTGCCTCGCGATTTTGAATGGGAGATGCCAAGTGATTTTTCACTTTTTCAACAATTGCTTTCGGCCCAAGCCGAATTAGACAAACCCATTCAACTCGTACCCTTGCATTTTGTTTATGATCGTCACCCCGGCGGTGAACAACCTAACCTTATCGATATTCTCTTTGGTGAACGCCACAATCCAGGGTGGTTACGTAAAGTCGTTTTCTTTTTGAGAAACTTTCGAAAACGAGCTGTGGCTAGCATTGGCGAACCCATCAATTTAAAAAATTGGTTAAGTGCTGATGCTGAAGCATTGGCCAGCCACCTGCATCATTTGTTTTTCAAAGAAACCAAGGCCATCACCGGCCCCAAATTGCGCCACCGCCGCCGAGTGATCGAAGAAATTTTAACCGACGATGGCTTTCAAGAAAAATTAACTCAATTGTCAACCGAACTTAAAATCCCCATGCCCGAATTGGAAAAAAGGGCTAATCAACATTTAAACGAAATAGCCGGCGACATGAATTCAACGGTCTTTGAACTGTGGGAATTTACGCTCAATTGGATTTTTAAAAATGTCTACGACGGCATTACCCTCGACCACGAAGGTTTGAGCCGTACTAAAAAAATTATTAAAGATCATCCCGTGGTTTTGGTGCCCGCACATCGTAGCCACATGGATTATATTATTTTAAGCTATCTCTTTCTTCTACAGGGTATTTCACTGCCTTATATCTGCGCTGGGATTAATCTTTCAATTTGGCCGTTGGGTGGAATTTTTAGGCGCTCAGGTGCCTTTTTCATTCGTCGCTCTTTTGGCAATGACCGGCTTTATCCCATCACTTTAAAATATTATTTAAAAACCCTGCTTGCCTATGGCTGTGTGCAAGAATTTTTTATTGAAGGCACCCGGTCGCGCTCAGGCAAACTCTTTCCCCCCAAATTGGGGATGCTCAGCATATATGACGAATGTCTTAAAGAAAAAACGGTTGAGGATATTTATTTTATCCCGGTTTCGATTGGCTATGAACGCATCATGGAAGAAAAATCTTACTTAGATGAAGTAAAAGGTCGTAAAAAGAATGCCGAAAAAACTTCTGATCTTTTGAAAATAAGAAAATTTCTCAATCGCAAATATGGCAAAACCTATGTTGAGTTTGGGCAGCCTTTATCTTTAAAACAACACGGGCTTCCTGCTTTTGCAGAAAAAATCATGCGTTCGATTAACTCGATAGCAACCTTATTCCCTTCTCCCTTAATTGCCATGGCTTTGCTAAGCAACCCCTCACGTTCTAAAACTTTAGAAAAGACTTTAGAAAGTGCTATGATTTTCTTAAAACTGCTTGAAAAGAAAGAGATTCGTTTTGCAGATTCTCTCAAAAACAACCCACGCCGCTCGCTCACCGAGGCCTTAAACAAGTTTGTCAAAGAAGGCCTTGTTCAAGAGCACCAAGATGAATATGAAAAATTTTATACCCTTGATGCCTTTAATCGCCCCCGGCTCAATTATTTCAAAAATAATGGCATTCATTGCTGGGTTGATTTTGCCCTTTTCTTCAAGGCCTATTCACTCGCGCAAAATCATCTTATTGAATCGATCCAAAATCAATTTCATATCTTGGGCAAACTATTTGAGTTGGAATTTTTGCCTTCCTCTTACGAAGACACCTTGAACTATCTTCAAACGATCGGGTTGATTGAAGTAGCCAAAGGTGAAGTGAGTTGTAAAGACGTGAACCTTGCTACTGAATTGGTCGAGTTGCTCACTCCGTTCTATGAAACCTACTGGTTAACTCTAAAGACCTTACTGAAAAATGCTTTGCCTGAAATAGAAGAAAAGGTTTTGTTGGCCAAAATCCTCCAAAGCGGCGAAACTCACTGTTTGCGGGGTTTTATTCGCCATCAAGAAAGCCTGTGCCAATTCACCATTAAAAATGCCCTGCATTTTTATATTAATTTAGGCCTCTTAAAAAAATCCCAGAAAAAATCTATTTATTCTCCCGCCCCCCAAAACCATGCTTTAGGTGAAGAATACCTCAATCTTTTAGAAAAATGCCTAGGCCTCTCCGAGGCCCCCTCCCCCCAACTAAAAATTATTTCTGGCGGCTTGGATTGATAAAATATTTGTTCGAAGTCTTTTCGAGGTAGGGAGAGGCCAAGGGAGAGCCTTTCAGCGCAGGAGGTCGGACGTAGGAGGGTTAAAAAATTTTATTGTTTTTTTGAATTAGAGGATGACGAAGGAATACTCTAATTCAATCAAAAACAAAAAATTTTTTAGCCCGACTAGGCCGACCGGGCGCGGGCTCTCCATTGGCCTCTCCCTACCTCGAAAAGACGTGACTCTAATTGAAAATAAAATGGAAGATTCTTCGCCCTGCTGGGCTCTGAATGACATTAGAAGTTGGTTCAGAATGACATGGTTTATTTGCACTGAATCCCAATGGCATCGCCGCAGATTTTCCCCTGCAATACCATGTAGAAATACCGCTCCCCTAAAATAGCAAAAAACGCATCATTGTCATTTTGTTGCGATTGCTGATCGATCCTCGTCACCCCAACCAACGTCACTTCGCCGGTTTGCAAGTTCCAATCTCTGCCCACTAACACCCCCGCCCCATCTGGTAAACCTTCGGGCACAATACAATCACCCGTATTGTTATTCCCATCACTGTCATTACCATCGCAAATAAACGGGCGCATGGGCGGTTGGTTAATGTTGACCTTGCTGAGCAGAGGATAAGCCGATTCATCATAACCCGACACCTCCGAACCCAGCACTCCGGTCGTAAAGGTAATGGGCAGGATATGATCGAAATGAGTACCGTTGCCTGTCATTAAATTATGTTCGGTATTCATAAAACGAATTAAGACATTCTTAAATAGCAATTGGGCCTTTCCAGTTTGCAGGTCGATTTTAAAAACCGAATCGGTGAGTTTGGTATCGGCAATCACGCCTTGAGGATAATTCGTGCCCTCTTTTCCCGCAAAGGAAATGGCAAAATAAGAACACTCACCACTTTCATAAAGCCCATCATAGTCACCTTCATGGCAAGTATTCGATGGCCCACCCAGCGATGTTGTAATTAAGCGGGTTGGCGCCATGGCACTGGCACAGGCCTTTTGTTGAGCAGGCGTGCCCGTACAAGCTGGCGCACCTTCAAATTTAGGTTGAGTCGATTGCTTACCCACAATAATACCACCGGGTTCACCACTTAATTGAATCTTAATGGGAATAGAACCTAAAGGATCATTGGGTTCGGTGTGAGTCGGCTTATCGATAAGATCTTTGTTATCGATCGCCCCAATGGCAAAAGAGACAAATAAAGTTAAGTTATCGCTCTCAGGCAAACCATAGAACACGGTGCTCGTAAAATCTTCGATATCAGAAGCATTGCCACCTTCGGATTTTACACTCTTGGCTTTTAACTTTAAGGTTGCCTTTTTGTAAGGGATCACGCTGCTAGGTTTATTGACGGTTAAAGTCCCCAAGAATTTTTTTCCTTCTACCACGGAAATACCTTGTAATAATTTTTCATCAAATCCATCCGTGCTAATCGTAAAAGCCGCATCACCTTCTAGCGTCAATTTTGAAGGATCGACTTGCAACAAATCCCCACCTTCAGCCCCACCATTGGCCACATAAATTTTTGCAGTGCTGCTATTTTGATTATTTCTTTTGAAATTAAAAATCTGCCCAGTCAAAACTGCAATTTCATTTTCAACATCTTCTGCATTGTCGGGGGTGGTATCAAAATATAAAATAACTTTTGCTTTAGTATTGGCATCTACATGGCCTACCACCTGAATCTGCTGGTCGCTAACCCCATTGGCCTTGATGATGAACTTCCCGGTGGCTAGTTCTTCGTGAGTAGAAGGCTGATACCCCACAATCACATCTAAGTGGATCGAATGTTCCAAGTCATTTAAGTCGGCAGGCGGGAGATTAACCACTTGGTCATCATCGCTATCGGCATCGAGTAATTTTTTATTAATTAAGATACTACAGTTATCGGCCCCTACCACCGGTGATTTATCCGAAGCACAATCTTTGGCCGTATTGTAGCCATAACGAATCGCCCCAAAGGTAAAATCTTTCATGGTGAGTTTCATGCTGGCCATGGGCAAATCCAAAACTCCCAAATTATAAATTCTAAAAAACCTATAGAGTTTTTCTGGCACCACTTGGTTGGTTGGAAAAAAGACCGCGCCAAAATCAACGGTGTCTTTTTCTACAAAGGCATAACTGCCGGTAGCCTCATTTTTTTCTAACACGGTAAGCGACAGCTTAGGCGCAGGGGCTAAGGCTTTGCCTTTTAAAGTTAAAGTATAAGTTGGAGTTTGAGGGTCGTTATTTTCAAAAGTGAGTGGCACTGAATAAGATTTGTCTTGGCCATTTAAATCGGCCGCAGTGGGCTTAAACTCAACCCGAAAATCAAAATTGGACCCTCCCGCAATTTGAACTGGGGTAATCAACTGTGCCCCATCTTCTTTAAGCAAACCAATGGGGCCCCCAACCGCTTGAGTGATTTTGTTTAAAGTTAAATCGGCCGTCCCTAAATTTTTAATCCGTAAATGAAAAACTTTTTCTTCTAAACCGCCGGCAAATTTTTCACCAAAGTCTAAGGTGTTGCCACCAATATCTTGTTCTTCTTCGCCTACCATCATTTTGATCGCAAAATCAGGCTCGCCCACCACCGTGCCACCACCCACACAATTAGGATCGTTGGGCAGTTTATCAAATGCCCCTGTAAAAACGGCAGTAAGCGCACCGCCACCAATATCACCCGCATCCAACAAAGTGCCCACCGGGATGGTAAGGCCTGCCGCCAGCGCCACTTCTTTAGTTTGCGAATCTAAGGGTTTGCCTTGCACGGTAATGGGATTGCCATTACCGGTGGCCGTAATCTCTGTGGTTTTTAATATGGTTTTGGGAAAAACAATGGGGTCACCCACATTGCTGGCCCCCGCCTCTTTACTCGAAAGAATTTGCACCACAAAACGAAAATCTTTTAATTCGATTTGCCCTGTACTCGGATCGAAGGTTCCGGTGGCCACATTGCCGGCAACGTTACCGTGCACAATCAAATCGCGATCAGCGGATAATTCGGTTAGTCGAATTTCGGGAAATTCGCTGCCCAAAAGAGTTACTTGGTTGCCATCAAAATGCAGGGGTAAGGAGGGAATATCAACGGGCTGGGCATCGAGTTTTACCAAAGGGTCCCGGCCCGGCATATGAGCATCAACCTTTAAATCTAAATTGCCACCCGTGAGTTGAACCACACAGCCTGTAGCCCCACCCCCTGTAGGTGTGGGCGTTGGTACTGCCCCACCACCACCGGGGATTTCATCGGGATTGGCAAAGGGCGTGGGCGGTGGCACCTTAGAACCTAAACTAAACGGCGCATCAGACCCACTCGAACACCCCGCTAAAAGCGAAAGAAAAAGCAGTAAGATAAAGACCGAACAAAATTTAATTTGCTTTAATTCCATAGCTGCCCTTGTGCCCCAATAAATTATCGGGTTTTACTTAAAAAAGTTGTTGCCAAACATAGCTTAACTGTTTGAAATAGTTCTTGAAATAACGCGCTATGTTAAAAATGATACCCATCGGCCCATTATGACCCATAAACCAACCCCTGTTGCCATTTTTGGCGGGACTTTTGACCCCCCACACTTGGGCCACAGTCGATTTGTCGACTATCTTTTAACCCAAGAAGGTTTTAGCGAAGTTTGGATCATCCCCGTCTATCACCACCCTTATCAGAAAAAGAGCGCTGCTTTTGTGGATCGTGTTGCAATGTGTCGCTTAAATTTTTCGCAAAAAGGGGCCCGCGTGCTTGAAGTAGAAAAAGATTTAACCGGCTATACCATTGATTTAATTACTCATCTTAAAAGACAATTCCCAGAAAATCATTTTGCCTTTGTCGCAGGAGAAGATTTGCAACCAGATGTCCCCAACTGGAAAGATTCTGCTGAACTCTTAAAGTTAATCCCTTTTAAATTTTACCCTCGCAGTCACGAGTGGTTTGGCGAAGATAGTTCGACCGTCATTCGTGAAAACATTGCCCAAGGAAAATCCGTAAAAGAATATTTGCTGCCAGCAGTAGAAGAATATATTAAGAAGAATAAACTGTACTAGGATGTCATTGCGAGCGCCAGCGAAGCAATCTTCCATATTATAAAATTGAAGATCCTTCGCTTTCGCTCAGGATGACACCGTTTTTATGAACATTCAAAAAATCCTCATCGTTTCAAACAAACCCGTCTACCAACAATACGTCTTAGAAAGAAAAGAATCTCACTACCAAAAATTAGTTGAAAACAGCCACCCTTGCACCCATGCTTGGATGAATTCTTATCGCCAACACCACGAAACCCTGGAATATCTTGAGCACCTGTTAACTCTTTTAGGTTTAGATTATCAAAAAATTTGGCGTAACGATGTAACCCAATTAGCCGACCAAATGAATCAATACGACTTAGTGCTCACGGTGGGTGGAGATGGCACTTTTTTACAAACCAGCCAATTTTTACGAAAGGCCATATTGATGGGCGTAAATTCTTCGCTGAGAGAATCCACCGGCGCTCTTTGTATTGCCCATATTAAAAATATCCACTCCCTTTTACTTGATCTTTTGGCTGATAAAATAAAACCCAAATTGCTACCCCGCTTAAGAATTTATGTGAATGGAACCATGCTGCCCTATTTATGCCTCAACGAAGCCCTGTTTTCTAATGCCAACCCGGCAGGCACCACCCGTTATGTCATTAAATTAGGAAAAAAGATGGAGCCCCAAAAAAGCTCCGGTATTTGGATCGCAACTGGCACTGGCTCTACGGCTGCCATCAAATCTGCAGGGGCCAAGCCTTTCCCACGTACCGATCGGCGACTAAAATACTGGGTACGCGAACCATTTTTAGATAATGATGTTCGCCATAAACTTTTGCAGGGGTGGTTAAAACCCAACCAGCGGCTTATTTTATTTCCAAAAATGGAACGCGGTTTGATTTCACTTGATGGCACCCACTTTGCAGCGCAGGTGGCTTATGGAGATAAGCTTGAAATTCAAGGTGGGGTTGAACCTTTGCAGGCAATTACCACCAACCCGTAGACCCATGTCATTGCGAGGAGCTTTGCGACGAAGCAATCTCTCTGCCTCACCACCCCATCATGATCAGAATCTCAGTGGCAATTTCTTCAATCGATTTTGCGGTTACATCGACCGTGGTAACACCCAATTGCCGAAACAGTTTGCGACCATAGTCTAATTCATCCAAGACCTTCTCGATTTTTGCATATTCTTCGGTCAAGGGGCGCCCCATTTTAACCAACCGCGCTTCGCGCAGTTCTACTAGTTTTTCAGGGTTGACCACCAAACCAAAAATCTTTTTAGAGTCAAGTTTACTCACCTCTTCGGGCAATGGCACATCTTTAACGATGGGAATATTCGCCACCTTATGCCCACGATGCGCCAAATAAATACTCAAAGGCGTTTTTGAAGTGCGGCTGATGCCTAATAAAATAATATCGGCTTGCGCTAAGGTATCCATACCCAAACCATCATCGTGCTTCACCGCAAACTCAACGGCCTCTTGCCTACGAAAATATTCTTTGGTGAGTTTATATTTTAAACCGGGTTCTTCACTGGGCGTGCTATGCAAAAAGCTAGTCAGGGTATCAATCATTGGGCCCATGATATCAACGCCCAAAATGCCAATCTTGTCGGCTTCTTCATGAAAAATTTCTCGCAGTTCATGACCCACAAAGGTGTGCACCACAATGGCATGCTTTTTCTTGGCCTCGGTTAGTACCGAAACAATCTTATTGCGATCGGTAATCTTGGGCCTGCGCACAATGCTGACATTTTCAACCTTAAATTGCCGTAAGGCCGCAAAGGCAACATTCATCGCCATTTCGCCAGTCGCATCAGAAATTGCATAAATATAATAAGTGTTGTTTGACATATCCTCACCTTGTCATTGCGAGAGATTGCTTCGGCCGGCTGGCCTCGCAATGACAGAATAAATGTCATCGCGAGGCCTTTCATGGCCCCCCTGTCATTGCGAGGCCAGCCGGCCGAAGCAATCTCGCTTTGTCATACTGGATCCCTGCCTTCGCAGGGATGACAGCTTACGCCGTCAATTCAACATTAGTGGCTCTTCTTCCGTTGTTAAAACCGTCTCTTCTTTTTTCTCAGGGTCGGAGGCTTGCAAACGATCCATCTTATTACCCAAATGATTCATCCGGTCACCCATTTCTTCATGGGCCGACCGCGCATTATTTAAATGGCCACCCAATTTACGAGCCGCTTCTGCCACTTTGCCAAATTCATTTTTCAGCGAATTGATGGAGGCCATGATTTCTTTTGCCCGCCGTTCCACCGTAAGGCCTTTTAGACCCAATAATATAGTATGCAAGTAAATGTAAAGGTTGTTTGGCGAAACTGGAATGACCTTTTTCTTCATGGCGTAATGATAAAGTTTTCCCTCACTTAATTCATCTTTGACAATAATTTCGTAATAAACATTTTCAGCGGGGATATACATTAGGGCAAACTCACTGGTGCCTTCGGCAGGCAAAATATATTTTTCGGCAATTTTATCGATTTGTTTTTTAACTTCGGTTACGAATAATTTTTTGAGGTTACGTTTTTGGGGTTCATGCTGTTCTTCTAAATAACGCATAAAACATTCCAAAGGAAATTTAGAATCTACCGGCACAAACCAACCCGACAGCTTGATAATTGCATCTACCGATTCACCAGATTTAAATCGATACTGCAACTCGTATTGATCTTTGGTAAAAATTTGCCCCAAGAGTTCCCCTAAAAAAAATTCCCCCAAATTCCCCCGCAATTTGGGCGCCTGCAAAATTTCTTTTAACGAACCAATGTCTTTCCCCACTTCGAAAATTTTTTGACTCGCCTCTTCTAATTGCCCCAGCTTACCCTGCACCTGCCCTACTACTTTAGCCGCATTATCTAGCCGCTGGCCCAGATTATCATGGGTTTGAGCCAGCAATTCATTGTGTTTATCAATACGCGTGGCCACCTGGCCGGTCACGTTTTCGAGACTTCGGGTCACTTGATCGCGCATGCCCTCGAGTTGTTGTTGAAAGAGCAAAAAAGCGTTTTGCTGGTTCTGGTTCTGCTGGTGCTGACGGCGATAGAATAAAAAGACCACCAGCACAACGCTGGCCACGGCTAAGCCCACTGCCAATCCAATACTGATATAAAACATAGACCAAATCTACTTTAAATTGCTAAACTGGGGCAAGGAGAAAGTGCATGAAGGTAGTTGAAATCTACGTCACACAATATTGCCCCTACTGCCACGCCGCCATCAAGTTATTAAAATCAAAGGGCCTCAACTTTACCGTTCACGACGTGAGCGACTCAGAAAAAAAGCTTGCTTTGAAAGAAAAGACCGGCTGGCAAACCGTGCCCCAAATTTTTATTGATGGTCAAATGATTGGCGGGTATCAGGAGTTGATGGAACTTGACCAACAAGGGAAACTTTAGCTTAAGCTAGGCCGCCTCAAGATGAACCTTATATTTAAACCCAGCACCCTGACTATTGTCAGGTCTTGATCCCAATCTTTTTAAGCAGCCTGAACATTAACGGCTAGATGGTCAAGCCCTTGTTTGTTTAATTGATCTTGCAAGGCTAATCGTACAAATTGTTTTTCGGAATAACCAAGAATTTTTGCAAATTTGGCAGCCCGTTCGGGGCTAACGATCTTCAACCCTTTTTCGATGTTACACAAATGCTGGGGGGAAATTTTTAGCCGTTTTGCAAAAACAATTTGAGATTCCTCCTCACCAAGACGAATGGCCGTAAGACGTCGACCAAAGGTTAAAGCTCCACCCGTTAATTTTTCTAAAAAATCCCTCGCTTGGCTTTTTTTAATTTTAGTAGTCATGCTTACTCACCTCTCGAATGACAATTATCTCTTTGTCACCCACATACATAACTTCATAAATCGCTCGATAAGACCTACTCAATCGAATTGAACGTTGGCCTTTTCTATCAAATTTTAATGGTTCATCATGATAACCTGAAATTTTTCTAACTTCTAAAAGGCCATCTTCTTCGACATCTTCAACCCAAGCAAATAAAGCATCCCTTATATGCATTGGAACTTTTAAGAGCTGTTTCTTAACTAACTTACTTAATTGTATATCAATGTTTCTATACATAAAAATAGTAAACCTAATAGGTTTATTTATCAAGGCCTAAACATTAGGTTGGGCTAACTTGATATAGTCCGCTCAATCAAAATTAAAGCAATTCTTGTGCCAATGTTTAACGGCAACCCTATTTATTTTAGGAGTTATTTGTTCGCTACTTTGGATTTGTTACCCTCGGCGGCCACCACCACCGCCTTGCACGGTGAGCCACACGTTTTGGGCCATCATGGCGTCGTATTGTTTGGGCATGTTGGCTTAAAAAGAAGGCCATTACTTGATGAATTTAATAAAATAATTTCTAGGAGTAATAATTGTTAGGCTTGGCAATAATTTATTTAACTGATCTTCGGATATTGCGAGTAAATCTTTATCACCGGTTATTAAATAGTCAACTTTGGCAGCGTAACATAATTCCAGATAAATATCGTCTTTGGGATCGCGACAAAGCATAATAGATTTTTTTGCTTTAACAATAATTGCTGGTTTTACAAAAGATGCTATACCTACAATAAGAGATTGCAACTGAGGTTTGTTGATTTTTTTACGTCGATGCAACAACACCGGAACTGAACGATATTCCAATAAAATTTGTGGCGAAACAAAAAGGTTGTGACGAGTAAATACAAATTTGACAACCTTTTCAGGGATCCCATCAAAAGCAAAGGCTGAAATTAGTACGCCGGTATCAACGACTATGTTTTGCATGTTGTTTTGTAGAAAATAGGCCTTTACGTACAGCCTTCACTGCATGATCAATATCTTTTGCTGTAATTTTGGCTTGTTTGAAGGCCTCCCTAGCCAAACTAACGGCAGCATCCAACCGTGCCTCATCAGAAAGGACGGATAAGATAAAATCTTCAGGATTTTTTTGTATTGGCGACTTCATCCGTCTTTAAATATATACAATACTTACCGTACTTTCAAGGTATAAGTAATTATAAGTAATTATAAGTAATTATCTGGCCCATGTCCTTATTGATGTGCAACCGCTGATTAACCATATCCACCACGGCCGCCGCCACCACCCTTTACGGTGAGCCACACGTTTTGGGCCATCATGGCGTCGTATTGTTTGGGCATGTTGGCTTGGAGATAGGCTTGCATGAGTTCTGTCATCCCTGCCCCTGCCTACGCAGGGGCCAATGGGTGAACCCCTCAGTTTTTTAGGCGGCTTTTCTAGAAAGCAATTCCACTGAAAGCCTAAACCCTAACGCCTGCAAAATCGCCCCAATAGTGTCAAATTGAGGGTTTCCCCTTGCTGATAAAGCTTTATAAAGGTTTTGACGATTGAGCCCAGCACGTTTGGCAAGTAACGAAAGGCCCCCTTGTGCCTCGGCAACATCTCGGATGGCTTGCAAGAAGGTGTCTTTATCATGATCTTTTTCAAATTCTTCTAAAGCAACCTCTAAATATACCCTTGCAGCTTTCAAAGTTTTAAGTTTTTCCAGATGATATTGCCGAAAATTTTTAACTTTTTTCATTTCATCAATTCCTTATAGCTTTTCCAGAATTCTCTTGCCTTTTTGATATCTTTCTTTTGATAATTTTTACTCCCACCTATCAATAGTAGGACTTCCTCACTGTTAATCTCTCCAAAATAAACCCGGTATCCTGGGCCAAAAAACAAACGTAATTCGAAAATTCCTTCTCCAATAGCTTTGCAATCGCCCATGTTTCCCATTTCAAGCCTAGTCAATCGATTTCGAATTCGAGCCTCTGTTTTGAAATCCAGCAATTCTAACCAGTCTAAAAACGGCATTCTTCCGTTTTTATCTTCATAAAAAATTAACTGTTTAGCTAGAATTTCTCTACATTATAGCAATTCTTGTGCCAATGTTTAACGGCAACCCTATTTATTTTAGGAGTTATTTGTTCGCTACTTGGATTTGTTACGCTCGCCGGCCGGCGCCGCCACCGCCTTGCACGGTGAGCCACACGTTTTGGGCTAGCATGAAAGTGGTAAACATAGGTATCCAGTGATTTCGGACGGTACAAACCTGTCTCATGTCAAGACTTGACCCCTTCAGTAATACTTTGAAAGGATTGATGAAAAAATCCTAAGGGAAGACTTTTTTCTCTTGACCGCAGGGGCTAATGGGTGACCCCTTCAGTAATAGTGATTGTATTCTATAATTATAGCAATTCTTGTGCCAATGTTTAACGGCAACCCTATTTATTTTAGGAGTTATTTGTTCGCTACTTGGATTTGTTACGCTCGCCGGCCGGCGCCGCCACCGCCTTGCACGGTGAGCCACACGTTTTGGGCTAGCATGGCGTCGTATTGTTTGGGCATGTTGGCTTGGAGGTAGGCTTGCATGTAAGTAGTAACCATGTTGTTCATAAAGTCTAATTGCTTGCCAACGATTTGCATCATAAAATCCATGCCCTTCATTTCTTTGTCGTGTTCACGTTGTAACGCACTTTCTCCAGCTCTGAAGGCTTGTTCGTCTTCTCGATCCTCAACGGCCTGTTCTCGTTTAATACCCTCTCTTCGATCATATTCTGCATTGTCCCGCTGTTCTTTGGCCAACTCTCCGGCTAATTTTAATTTTTCCTGAAAGGCAAGGCCTGCGGCTTGGGCCAAAAATTGATCCCGATATTCTTTGCCCTTACCTTTATTTTCTAACCCAAATTTATCGGCAATTGATCTCGCATCGTCACCACTGGGTTCGGGTACACGTTGGCGAAATTTTGATTGCAATGCTGGGTCTACATTGGCAAATAATTCGCCATCTTGTTTTTCTAAAGTAGAAGCCAAGGCTGCACTATCGTTGGGAGAAGGCCCAGGTGACGCACGTAAAGTGCGGATGGCTTCGTCGAAGTCGTACACCGTTTTACCTTTTGCGTAGAGGCCACGGCTGGCAACGAACCGATGGGCGTCAGCGTCGGTCCAGGTGGGGTTCACCACCCTTAACTCGTGAACTAAATCATCACTGGCTTGTTGTTTGGCATCGGCCAAAATAGCATCTTTATTTTTGCCTGGAAGAGACTTTTGCAAATTGGCCATTTGTTCAGGAGTCGCTTCATCAACCCCCACGGTGGGATGTGTTTTGTCGTTAGGATTTGGATTGGGAAAGCGAAAATATTGCATGGCTAGTTTTGCTTCTGCTGGTGCCATGCCTTTACCAGGGGCAAAGGGTTCATCCTGTGACCAATCAGCAGGTTTTTCAGTAGGACGGGTGAGATAAGCCAATAAATCAGTGGCCGCTTGGGGGCGAGTTTCGGCTGCTGCCAGGGTGGTAGTGGTAGCGGGTTTGGGAGCCTGATTACCATTTACTGTATCTGTTAAACCCTGGGCTTTTAATCTTGCTAGATGGACCGCGGCGATGATTTCATCACCATTATTTTTTAAAGTTGCTTTTTGAGTCTTTAAGGCCTTGTACGTGGCTTCGCGTTCCATGAGGCCCAATAATATTTGAGGGTCTTTATCGCCGTGAAGAGGATCTTTATCGCCGTGAAAATGTTTGGCCTCGGTTTCTACTTGCGTGATTCTATCGCTGCCATCCCCATGATAGTCTTTGGCCGCTGTTGCTGCCTTAGTTTTACAAGTTCCAATAGCATCATCTAGCAATCCTCGGGGAGTTTTACCTGATACTAACTTAGTGGGTGGAAGTTTTCCCCTCCGATCAGGTTTTGATTTTTCAAAAAGTGACTCTAAATTTTCTTTGGCCCAACTGGATTTTTTTTCCTCTTCCGCAGTTTTTTCAAGATAGGCCAAATAAGCATCTGCTGCCGCATTGATTTCTGCTGGGGTTTTGTCTTTGGCAAAGGCTTTATCAGCTGCAAAGGCCTCGCGCAACTTAGTTTGTAATTCACCGCGCTTTTGTAGTTGGTCTGAGGTATAAGTGGGGCGTTCTACCTCTGGAGCAGCATCTTTAGGAGGCGCATAAGTAGCACCACCATCTTGTTTTGCTTTTAATACACTATCGACCCGAGAAGCAGGCACATAGGTTGAAACCGCAGGCTCTGGTGGAGGTGGAGGAGCTTCGGGGGTATCGGATTTGGCTTTAACCCCTGTTCCTGGTTTGGGAGGAGTTTTGGTTGTAACACCAGCAGCTGTATCATATGCTGCTTTTGCAGCATCGTATTCTTGTTGAGCTTTTGATTGTGCATCTATTAAAGGCTTGGTCTTCGCTGCATCTGTTTCTGTTGACTCATTCACTGCCTTAGTTGCTGCATCCAGTGCTGCTTTCTTTGCATTCATTACATTTCTTTTTGCTACAATGTCTGCTCTTTCCTCAGCCGTACACTCAGGGGCAAACGCACTATTAACCACTTTACATACTTTGGGAGGTGGCGCACACCAATACCCCGGATGCTCTTGATGGGGGTCGCAAATAGAAGCGGTGGCATGGGATGGTTTTGTAGGCTTGGGCGGTGAGCCTTCACAACCTTCATACCCTAAATCGTAACTTAAATCGTAATCCATACTTTTACCTTATCGTAACTCGTAACCCTGTTTGTTGTCTACCGTACCTTACGAACCCTATGATGGTGTCATTCTGAACCCAGCGGGGTGAAGAATCTTCCGTTTCGGATTGTAAAATGGAAGATCCTTCGGCTAAAGCCTCAGGATGACATTTGTCACATGACATAACCCAAATAATTATCGGCCTTCAACAAACCTAAAGTTGCGGATTGACGGGGAATTTAAGACCTTTTCATTTCTTTAGAAAAAATTGGAGTTGAGATATTATTTTCGATACCATATATATTCGATAATAATAAATTTTGTTATTTTCGAATCGAAAATAAGAGGTCTTGAAATGTCAGGAAATCCAACCGGTAAAAAAGTTCGATGTCCGCAAGGATATGACGCATTTCTTCCAAATCCACTACCACCGAACATTGAATGGACCCAAACCCTCATTGAGGCACTTTCGGAAGCAGATCGCTCTATCGGCCGCTTGGCAGGCGAAGGTGGGCATTTGCCAAATCCTCACCTGCTGATTCGACCCTTTATCCGACGCGAGGCGGTGCTTTCCAGCCGTATCGAGGGCACACAGGCAACTCTAGGCGAGATTTTGGCAGCAGAGGCCGAGGCTCATGTGAATCGATCTCCAGCAGATCTCCGCGAAGTTGCAAATTATGTCGTAGCCCTCGAGTATGGAGTTAAACGTCTGAAGGACCTTCCGCTTTCCTTACGACTGATCCGGGAAATTCATGAAAAACTCATGAAAGGTGTTCGTGGAGAAACATCCACACCGGGGGAGTTTCGCCATTCTCAAAATTGGATCGGTAGACCGGGATGCCTCCTCAACGAAGCGCGTTATGTACCACCACCCCCATCGGAATTAATGAACTGCCTGGGTGAATTTGAAAAGTTTTTACATGGACCATTTAAGCCCCCACTCATTCAGGTTGCCTTAGCACATTACCAGTTCGAAGCAATCCACCCCTTTTTGGATGGCAATGGCCGTGTGGGTCGTCTGTTAATCACTTTATTCCTTGTTGAACACAAGATTCTTCCCTCGCCGCTTTTGTACTTGAGTGCGTATTTTGAATCGACCCGTGACCAGTACTACGCTCATTTGCGCGCTATCACCGAAGAAGGAAATTGGCAGAGATGGTTAGAATATTTTCTCCAAGGGGTGGCCCATCAAGCCGAAGATGCAATCAGCCGATCCGAACGGATCAACAAAAAATTGGTGCAGTGGCGAAAACTTGTGGCCGGGGCCTCAACCAAAACACCGATGTTGGTCATTGATCTTTTGGCCGCTAACCCCTTTCTGACGGTGAAGAAAGTGGCTAAAGAACTGGGCATTGCCTTCACGACAGCACAGCGAGCCATCGAAAAACTCGAAAAAATATCGATTATCAAAGAGGTGACGCAAGCCAAACGGGATCGTACCTATTGCGCCAAAGTGATCCTGGATATTCTAGATGAACCAGCTCAGCATCTAAGGCAATAAGTATGGATCTACCAATCAGCCGAAAAACTTCACATACACCACGTCCACATCTTCTAGAAAGAAGTTGCCTTAAGTTCTATAAAATAATAACATTAACTTCTAGGAGATAATTATTATTCATAAAGAATAGTTATGGCTACACATCCTCTCCAAATAAAACCGCCTCATCCCCTTGCGGAAGCTTTGTCTCAAGCAAAAGAGTTGAGCCAAGAAGGGGTGTTGAAAGCCACAGATTTAGGCCGAAAAATTAAAAGCCGCCTCTCTGCTGCAGGATGCTTAATTGAAATTCTGAAGGGTTGGTATTTACTTACAAGCCCCGGAGGAAGAGGGGGTAGCACCGCTTGGTTTGGAGGCTTTTGGCCCTTTATAAAATATTATCTCTCAGACCGTTTTGGCAAAACAGGTTACTGTTTATCCGCGGAGTCTTCCCTAAATCTTTATGCGGGTGAAAGTATCATTGCCAATCAAATCACGGTCATTACTCAAAAGAATAGTAATCAAACCATTCAGCTGCCTCACAACACTTCTCTTTTTCTTTATGCCGACAGTAAGAATTTTCCATCTGTCATCGAACAGATTCAAGGCGTCAATGTCATGCCTCTTGCTTTGGCTTTATGCAGACTTTCTCCTGCTTATTATTCCAATAAACCGCTGAATGTTGAAATTGCCCTTCGCTTACTTCCTTCTATGACGGAAGTTTCCCGGCTTTTATTAGACACACAAGCCGTCACTTCTGCAAATCGTCTTGTAGGAGTTCTTCAAACTCTTGGAGAGTTAAATAAATCAAAACAAATTGCAGAAGACATGGCAAGTGTCGGGCTTGTTCTTAAATCCAGCAATCCTTTTTCAGCCTACGAGCCTTTCATTCAAGGGCCACAGAGAATTACCTCTCCTTACGCAGGACGAATTGAGGCGCTTTGCAAAAAGATGAGAGCACCTATTCTCAAATTTTTTCCTGAAGAAACCGGTTTATCCAAGAAAGAAAATAAGGCTTTAAAGAAGATTAAAGAACTCTACTCTCGGGATGCTTATCATTCCTTGTCGATCGAGGGTTACCAAGTGACAGAAGATTTAATTAATAAAATTGCTCAGGGGAATTGGGATCCTAACAACAACCCACAAGACAAACAACAAAAGGATGCTTTGGCCGCAAAGGGTTATTATGAAGCCTTTCAGAGAGTCACAGAAAGTATCCAAAAAGTCTTTCAGCAACAAAAATCAGCTGGAGAAATTTTTGAGGATGATTTGCAAACATGGTACAGAAAACTTTTCTTACCTCTCGTACAAGCAAATTTGCTCAAGGCTGCTTCTCTCGCTGGCTATAGAAATCACCCTGTTTTTATTTCAAACTCCAGACATATTCCCCCTCCCGTCAACGCCGTTGTCGATTCCATGGAGACCTTGTTTAAACTCCTCAAACAAGAAAAAAGTGCCGCGGTACGCGCTATACTCGGGCATTTTATTTTTGTTTATATCCACCCTTATATGGATGGAAATGGGCGGGTTGCCCGCTTCTTAATGAACCTTATGCTGACCTCGGGAGGGTATCCTTGGACTGTCATTCGAGTAGAAAAAAGAGAGTCTTACATGCAAGCATTGGAAGAAGCTTCTGTGAATGAGAATATTATTC
Source organism: Deltaproteobacteria bacterium (assembly GCA_016183235.1). Lineage (NCBI taxonomy): Bacteria > Pseudomonadati > Myxococcota > Myxococcia > Deltaproteobacteria bacterium. The sequence goes on along the minus strand of JACPFA010000041.1, from coordinate 30,537 downwards.
CTTTTACAAAGTTTGTTGCTTCTGAAATGAAATATTGGACAGAACAGGGCGTTTAATTTTTTGTATAATCAATACCGTCATGCCGGATCAGGTCCGGCATGACGGTATTGCGTCATCCCGGGCTAGACCCGGGATCCATATATGACATTAAAATATTAAGCTGCTTTTTTACATTTGATTGGCAAGGCTCTTAAAATAATCAATCACCTCTGGGCTTAAGTTAATTCCAATGGCTATTTTTTTGTTTTTATATGGAAGATTCTTCGGCTTCGCCTCAGAATGACACCATCATTAGCACTTTGCCCCGGCGGCGGCTTCTCGTGCGTCTTCGGGCAATAGGGCGCCTTCTAATTTAATGCGGGTTAAAAATTGGCGGGCGGCTACGATTTTTTCTACGGCGGCCTGATCGGTGATCACGCTTGCGGGGTTCCATGGGTTTACTAAGCGCCCACGCGCATCGTTGAACTGGCTGCCCATGATGGTGCCAGGTTGAAAACTTGCCACGGCTTGGCCTTTTTCATCGTGAATTTCGCCTGTATTGGGCATGCCTTCTTGATACGACTCTGGCAAATCAGAATCAGCGCCTTGCCCATTAAACTTCGCTACGTGACGGATGGCATAGCGACCCTCGGGATTATTTGTCCCTTTGCCGCCTTCCAAACCTCTAAATTTTGCGGATCGATCAGCCGCTTTAAGGCCGCTTTCTTCGTGGTCGGTGCCCCGGGGGCCGTAGGCTTCGAAGCTGGCGAGTTCTTCAGGTTCGTCTAAGAGAGATTGCTTCGCTGCGCTCGCAATGACATCGATTCTGTCATTGCGAGGAGTCTCCGACGAAGCAATCTCCTCTTCCACAACCTTTAATCCCAATTCTGCGGCAATGCGTTCTTTTTCTAAAGTGCTTTCGGTTTTAGGTTTTGCCGCTGCAGCCACTCGTTGGTCGGCTTTGAGTTGATCGCCTTCGTTAACTTCGCCTGCTTCTGCTTTTGCTAATTCCGCTTGGCGACGCACATCTTCTAAACGGCGCTTAGCATCTAATTCGCGGCTCTTGTCACCAGCTAATCGAGTAGCATATTGTTCACCCGCCCTACGGGTTTCAGCACGTTTAGTGTCGCTGCGGTTAGCCACCTTATGACCATGATGTCGTCTGCCCGCATCGCCCTCATAAACCTTGCCATCATAAACTTTAGCAACATGCCGATTTCGAACCACAGCTCCTTCATGTTCAACCGTAGGTTTGGTGCCTGTGGCTACAAACCCTTCACCCTCAGGTTTGGCTGCGGCGCCCTCAGGCTTTGCACCCTCTGGAGTTGCCTTGCCATCACCTTTTGCCAAGGCCTTGGGAGGTGCAAATTTTTCTTGAAACAATTTGCCCATCTTTTCCAGCAAGGCCGTAAGTTGCTGTTTAGGCGATGCACCAAAACCCGTTTCGGCTCGCGTTGCACCAGCAGTACGAGCCTGCGCCTGGGCTCGTTCGGTCTGCTTAGCATCGGCGTTGTTTGCTTCTGCGGTTCTAGCAACATCTTGATCAACCGCCTTGGCATCATCGGTTTTTTTATCTTGCTGAACTGTATCTTGGGTAATCCGTTGCACCAGGCCCATCATATTTCTAACTTGGCTAACCATGTCTTGGGCTAGTTTGCGGGCCTCTTCAGGAAGGTTGGCAAAATTGTCACTCAAATTGCCGAGAAAATCTGCATCGGTGAGTTCAGGTTCTGAAACAGCTGCATCTTCAGGTGGGGGCTTGGTGGCATTGGGATCGGGCTTAACGTTTTTACCAGCATCGGCGTTGGGCTGGCCTGCTACCTTGCCGCCTTGGGCTTCATCGGTGGCACCGGTGGCACCCATTTCACCGCCATCTTGGGCAGGCGGTGGAGTTGTGGCTCCATCGGCGTGGGCAGCCGCTTCGGCCGCTTTTGCCGCCTCAGCTGCCTTGGCCGCTTCGGCCGCTTTGGCAGCAGGATCTTGTTTTCCAGCACCTGCGACACCCATTAAAAAACTCCTATAAAATCAATGTCAAACCGAGATTGCCACGCCCGCCTTAAGGCGGGCTCGCAATGACAGAATGCACCCATGGCTTACACGGTTAGCCCATGTCATTTATCTTATCGGGGCCCGAAACCCTTGCTGTTGCGAGGCAAAATAAGAAAAAACACAAATGAATACAATAAGATATATAAATTATTTACTTGAAATTTGACAAGCCTGGCTTTGGGGTTACTTTGAATTGTCGGAAACAAATTTACCGCTTGAAAAGGATTCATACTTTGTTATATTTACAATGTACATATGCATGAGTTGAGATTCATTTGGGACACAAGCAAAAACAGGTCAAACAAAAGAAAACATGGAATATCATTTGAAGAGGCACAAACGGTTTTCTATGATGAAAATGCCATCGAATTTTTTGATCCTGAGCATTCTACCGAAGAAGACAGATTTTTAATGTTGGGCTTAAGTTTTAAATTTCATGTTCTGGTTGTATGTCATTGTCTAAAAGATAAGGGATCAGCGATTCGAATCATCTCAGCCAGAAAAGCCACACAGGCTGAGGCTAAATCATATTGGAGACAAAACAATGAAAACTGAATATAATTTTTCAAAAATGAAAGGGCGCAAGAACCCTTATATTAAAAGATTGAAAAAACCGGTAACCATCAGGCTTGGCCAAGACATCATTGATTATTTTAAAACAATGTCTCAAAAATCAGGCGTGCCTTATCAACAATTGATTAATTTTTATTTACGAGATTGCGCACAATCGCACCGCTCTCTGCGCTGGGTAGCCTGAAACTTTTGGCAAAACTGAGATGTTCTTTACATCCTACCTGGGATAAATTGGCTAACACGGTTTGCAATGACAGAGAGGATAGTCTAGCTTGTTTTTCGGACAATAAGTCTCGAAATTGGCTATTTTTTTCGGCGAGACGGAGTAAATGTTCGAGGGTGTTGATTTGAGGTTCTTCATGGTGGCAGAGTAAAATTGCATCTCCTCCGGCGTGCAAAAATTGTTCAGCTGCTTCGGGGATAGGATAGTAAGCACTAATGCCTTTCATTTCGAAATCGTCGGAAAAAATTACCCCTTGGTAATCTAACTTCTTGCGCAAAAGATCAGTTAAGATTTTAGAAGAAAGGGTTGCGGGCCAATCGGGGTCTAAGGCGGGGTATTTTACATGGGCGGTCATGAGGGGGAAAAAAGGAAGATTGCCACGCCCCATCATGGGTCCCTGCCTACGCAGGGATGACATTGCTCGCAATGACATAAGGTCGCGAAATGGCCTCAATTCACAATCCCACAATTTAGCTTCCGTCTTATTCACCACTGGTAATTCTAAATGCGAATCTTGCTCGGTGTCCCCATGCCCTGGGAAATGCTTGGCACAACCGATGATGCCTTCACTGGCTAGCCCTTGTAAAAATTCGTGACACCAAGGGCCCACTTCTGCTGCATCAGCCGAAAAAGCTCGATCGCCAATGATAGGATTTTGGGGGTTAGAATTGACATCAGTCACCGGCGCAAAATTTAAGTTAAAACCCACCGCACATAGTTCGCGCGCCATGATTTGGCCCAATTGAAATGCCAATTGCGGATTTTTTTGTTTGCGAATGCAATCGCCAATTTTTTGCAAAGGAGGAAAATGAGTAAAGGGTGCAGGCAAACGAAAGACCCGCCCACCTTCGTGGTCAACGCCCAATAATAACGGGTGATCTGATAGTTTGATGAGCGCTTGATTGAGCGCGGCCAACTGTTCGAGCGATTCAATATTGCGCTTGAATAAAATCACTCCGCCCAAGTTCCAATCTTGAATAAAGCTTTCGATGTGTTTTGGCGTTTCAGTACCTTCAAAACCAAACACACAGAGGGAACCAATGAGTTTTTTTAAATTTAATGTCATCATGAAGTCGTTATGAAACAGAAAATCTTTATTTTGCTTGAAATCCAATGGTGCGCTTGTGAGATGGTAATGGGATCATTAACTGCCGAATAGCATCGAAAATGACTTTAAACTGACGATCATACTTCTTTTCTAATTCACTCAATCTTTGTGCCAAAACCTTGTTAGAAGAGAGGATCTGTCGAAGTCGTACAAAAGCCCTCATAATTTCAACATTTACTTCGATAGCTTGTTCACTATTCAAAACAGAGGAGAGCATCGCAACACCTTGTTCAGTGAAAACATAAGGTAAGTATTTACGATGTTTACCCCGGCCAGTTTTTAAGGTCGCAAAATGCGACCTTAAAGCTTCGAACTCCTCAGAAGTTAATTGGAACATAAAATCGGGCGGAAAACGTTTGGAATTACGGCGCACTTGTTCGTTCAGCCGTTTTATAGGTACTCCATAAAGCTCAGCTAAATTGGCATCGAGTATAACTTTATGTCCTCGAATTAATAAGATCGATTTTTCAATTCGCTCTACTGGAACTAAAGACATGTTCGACTGTAATTAATTTTAATTTAAAGCTCAACGAGATTTTTGGACATTGTCACTTCTTCGCTAACATATCCCGCAACCCATCACCCAAAAAATTAAATCCCAACACGGTTAACATAATGGCAAGGCCGGGGAAAAATGCTAAGTGCGGGGCGATTAATAAATAACGAACTCCGGTGTTGAGCATGCCGCCCCAGGTGGGGATTTCGGGCGGAATGCCAATCCCTAAAAACGACAGGGTTGATTCTGCCAAAATAATCCCCGCAATGCCTAGCGAAGCCGCAACAATCAAAGGCCCCAGGGCATTGGGTAAAATATGGCGTAACATGATGTGCAACCGGCGCGCGCCTAAGGCACGGCTAGCCAAAACAAATTCGCGTTCGCGCAACTCTAACGTTTGCGCCCGAATTATGCGAGCATAACTTACCCATCCTACAAAACTTAAAACTAAAATAATATTCACCACGCTAGGCGGAACAAAGGCCGCCACTGCAATCAACAATAAAATGCCAGGAAACGACATGAACAAATCACTCACAAAAATAAATAATTCTTCGACTTTACCCCCTACATAACCTGCTAGGAGCCCCGTAAAAACCCCAAGCGTTGCACTCAAAACCACGGTCACCAATCCAACCCCGAGCGAAAGCCTCGCCCCATAAAGCACCCGGCTCAAAATGTCGCGGCCAAAGTCGTCTTGGCCCAACCAATGCTTGGCATTGGGCGGCTGCAACTCTAGCGTCCAATTCATTTCACCAGGCAAATAGGGCGCAAGCCAAGGGGCGAATAATGCCAATAAGGCAAAGACAAGAATGATCGAACCGCCGATTTTGATTTTTGAATTTAGCATATAAAATGGAAGATTGCTTCGCTACGCTCGCAATGACATCGTATTTGTCATTGCGAGCGCAAGCGTTGCAATCTCATCCTCCCAATCTTACTCTTGGATCCAACTTTGCATAAAACACATCTGTTAACATATTCACCACAATATAGGTGATCGAAATTGTCAGCACACACCCTTGAACCACAGGGTAGTTACGCCGTTGTATCTCCGTGATCAGTAAGGTGCCCAGGCCTGGCCAATTAAATACCTTTTCGGTTACCACGGCCCCGGCTAACAAAGCCCCAAACTGCAAACCAATAATCGTGACAACCGGCAACAAGGCACAGCGCAGCACGTGCCTAACTAAAAGCACTTTTTCTTTTAACCCCTTGGCCCGAGCGGTGCGCACAAAGTCCATCTTTAGAATTTCTAACATCGAAGCGCGGGTCATCCGAGAAATCATGGCAGCAAGCGCTAGCCCTAAGGCCAAGGCTGGGAGAATTATTCCAGAATATTGTTCAAACCCCGACACGGGCAGCCATCCGAGTTTAATCGAAAAAAATAAAATCAATAAGGGCCCGGAATAAAACGTAGGAATGCTGATTCCTAGCAGGGCAAAGCCCATGGCCATGTGATCAAAAGACGAATTTTGTTTGAGGGCCGAAAAAAAACCCAAAGGCAAGGCAACCGAGATAGCCACCACCATACTAAGCAAGGCCAAACAAAAAGTTGGCAAGATTCTGCTTGCGATCAATCGAGCAACCAGGGTTTGGTCAAAGAGTGAACGCCCAAAATTGAGCGTTAAAACATCTTTGATGAAGTAACTGTATTGTACCCAAAGATTGCGATCGAGGCGAAGCGTTTTAACTAACTGCATGCGATCTTGCACATTGGCATTTTCACCCAATATAAAATCTACTGGATCACCGGGGATGATGTGGATGAGGAAGAAGACAAGTGTGATGACCGAAAAGACTGTGGGAATGAGGAAGAGTAAACGTTTTAATAAATAATTAAGCATAAAAAGGAAGATTGCTTTATCATCATGGATCCCGGATCAAGTCCGGGATGACGAGGGTTGTGCAATGACATCTATTACTACGGAGGCCCCTTCATCGCCCCCTCTGTCATTGCGAACCCCTTTAGGGGTGAAGCAATCTCACACTGGCACGCCTTCTCGCAATGACATCTATTCTCTGTATGTACTCACCAAGCCTTCAAACGACGCATTGGGGGTTAAATAATATCCTTTCAAATCTTTTTGCATCACGACAATATTGTCTGGGTGCCACAAACTAACATATGGCAGTTCATTGGCAACGATTTCTTGCAATGGGTCATAGTAAGATTTTCGTTTGGCAGGGTCGTAAGTTTTTTGAGCTTGATGGGCCAAGGTATCAACCTGGGTATTGGCGTAAAATCCACGATTAGAGCCATTGGGCGGGATCTGGCTGCTGGCAAATACCTGATAAAAAATATCGGGGTCGGTCACCCCAACCCACAATAAAGAAAATAATTGAAAATTGCCGGTGCGAATGTCTTTATAAAAAATCCCCCAGTCGTAAGGTTTAACTTCTACTTCAATATGCGCTTGACGAAAAAGTTCTTTAATAGCGAGAGCCATATCCACACTGCTGGCATTGGTTGAAGTTTTATAGGTTAGCTTAAACCGCGGCGCCGCCCCCGGCGGGTCAGGGAAACCTGCATCATCTAACAGGCTGTTAGCCTTTTCCAAATCGTAATGAAACCCGAGTAACTTTTGGTTGTAGGCCCAGTGGATGGGGCTCAAGATCCCAGTTGCCGGTTGCGCATAGCCTTTGAGTTTAAACTGAATCAAGTTGTCGATATCTAAAAGATAGGCAATCGCCCACCGCACTTTGACATTACTTAAAATAGGATCTCGTAAATTAAACCCGAGGTATTGATAATTAATACTTTTATCGTGCAACACCTGAAAGGGATAATGCTTAGTGAGCCAAGGCAACCAATTGGGAGGAACCGCATTTTGAATGAGGTCAATGTTACCTTTAATGAGTTCTAAAACCCGAGTGGTTTCGTCTTTAATGGTGCGAATCCGCACTCTGCTTAAGTGGGCTGGCCCCGCAAAATAATCAGGGTTTTTTTCCAACAAAATAAACCGCTCACTTTGCTGTTGCAAAAATTTAAAAGGCCCAGTGCCAATAGGATGATCTTTGAATGACAGCTGTTGATCGGCAGAGCGTGGCACAATGCCCAAAGTAAGCGCGGTAAGAAAAGGGGCATAAGGTTCTTTGAGTTGCACCACGAGGGTATAGTCATCGATTTTTTCCAACGATTTGATTTTAGAAAAATCTTGATACGCAGGAGAATTTTGCCGGGCTTTCAAAACCGATTGAAAAGTAAATAGGACATCATCGATTTTTAGTTCGGTACCATCATGAAAATGAATCCCCTTTTTTATGGTGATTTTTAAGGTTTGATCAGAAAGAAATTCATATTTTTCTGCTAAATCGGGGACCAACTTTAAATTTTGGTCGTATTTCAGCAAGCCGTTAAAGAGGAGCTTGACGACCTTTACATTATAGGCCCCGCGGGCTAGCCGCGGATCGAGTTGATTGGGATATTCTTCTAGAGCGATCACGAGTTCTTGAGGGTCACGCTTTTGGCTAGAACAGGAAATAAGTAAAACTAATCCGAACCCTATGCATGCATATTTCCAAAACACCATAGGCTATTTTGTAAGAGATTCTTGCATTTATTGCCATTAAAATAAAACAGAAGATTGCTTCGCCCTGCTGGGTTCAGAATGAATGAATGGATGCCGGATCAGGTCCGGCATGACGGTATTGCGTCATCCCGGGCTAGACCCGGGATCCATACGTGACATGATTATGCAATTTTTTCTTGTTTTTTCTTTGAGAGAAGGTTGTAATAAATTCCCTATGAAAAAAAGATTGCTTCGTCAGCCTAAATGCCTCCTCGCAATGACATCTATTATCTGTCATTGCGAGCGTCCGCGAAGCAATCTCGCCCTGACAAGCCTGGTTGTAATGACAATTCTACTCCTAGTTTTACCTCTGGTTCCCTTGCATGCCAAACGCAAAACCCCTAAAGCTGAAACCCTCACTCCTCCAGGGCGCAAACTGCTTCATCACAGCTTTAAAACACCCCCCGAGCTGCGGCCCCAAGTTGATTTTTGGAAAAGCATTTATTCTAAATATGACGACAATTATGTGCTCCTCCACGATACCGAACACTTAGATATTGTTTATGCGGTTATCAATGTTTCAAAAATTTTGGGTGACCCCTATCTTACCCCCCAACAAAAAAAAGAAATGAAGGGTCTGCAAGTAGACACCGAGATGGAGCGCATTCGAACGATCTTGTTAAAACTCCACGATGTCGATATGGGGACCACTGCATTGGCTGATCTTAATGCCGATGAAAAAAAGATTTACGATTTTTTTAAAAATGTCACTGAACCTGAGCGTTTTAAAACAGCCGCCACACCAGCACGCCTGCGTTCCCAAACTGCGATGAAAAATAAATTTATGAGCGCCATTGCGGCAAGTGGGACTTATTTGCCTCAGATGGAAGAAATTTTTAATTCTTATAGCATACCTTCCGAAATTACTCGTTTAGTCTTTGTAGAATCGATGTTTAATTTCAAAGCGATCAGCAAAGTGGGGGCCAGTGGGCTTTGGCAGTTTATGCCAGGCACGGGCAAACTTTACCTTAATATTAATGACGTTGTCGATGAACGCAACGACCCTTTGAGTGCAACTCATGCTGCCGCTAAACTCCTCAAAAGCAATTACGAGGCCTTGGGCACTTGGCCTTTGGCCATTAACGCCTACAATTCTGGGCGAGGGAGTTTGCGCCGGGCCATTGACACGCTGGGTACCACCGACATTGCAACGATTATTACGCAATACCGCGGCGGGAGTTATGGTTTTGCTTCACGCAATTTCTTTCCTTCTTTTTTGGCAGCCTTAGAAACAGCTGAAAATTATTCTAAATATTTTGGCTCGATCAAAAAAGAACCCCCTGCCCTGCTAGAAAAATTCCCTCTTTCCCAAGAAGCAAGCCTCGATGACCTGGCTAATGAAACCGGTCTTTCTAAAGATGTTTTGGTAAGATTAAACTTGGGTTTAAAAGACCCTTATCTGCATGAAGGCAAACCCATCCCTACCGGCGCTACGATTAACATCCCGCGCGGAGAAGCCCCGTTGTTTGCCAAGGCATTGAAAAAGATTGTTGAATATCGGCTGGTATCGGCTGACCCAAGTAAAAACCCGCTAGTTATTCAGAAATAGATGGAAGATTCTTCACCCCGCTGGGTTCAGAATGAATGGATGCCGGATCAGGTCCGGCATGACGGTATTGCGTCATCCCGGGCTAGACCCGGGATCCATATATGACATTAATTTCTAACCTGTCTAATCAAGAAATACACACCCATCCCCAGCAGCACAATTAAATAGAACAAATTCGAAGAATATTGAAAATAATAAGATAGGGTTTCGTAACTTAACTGCAACACAAAGCCCAAATAAAATAACAACACATTCCACAACATCAAACTCACCATTGAAAAGGCCAACATCCTTTTAAAGGGTAACTGGCCAATGCCGGCTAGCAAAATGACGATCATGCGTAACGAAAACAAAAATCGATGAACCACAATCAATAACCAACCATATTTTTGAAAATGTAATTCGGTTTTGGTAAGAGTTTTAATCGAAAAAAATCGAGTGTTTCGCTTCATAAAAAACTGGCGGCCTTTTTTGAGCCCAAACCAATAAAGTAAGCTCAATCCCGAAATAAAACCGAGCGTCGTCACGGCAAAGGCGTAATGGATATTAATAACTCCCTTCGCTGCTAAAAAGGCCCCAAATAAAATAATCGAGTCGCCCGGGAAAGGGGGGAAAATATACTCCAGAACCCCAGCAAAAAATAAAATGAGGTAAATCCACAGCGGATGAAATTGCTCAATGTGGGCGATGAAAGATTCCATACTATCTTGGATCCCGTCCCCCGGCTTGACCGGGGGATCAAGCCGGGGGATGACATGGGATTTATTCGGCTCTTTATTGACTTGATGAATACTACAACATTATATATTAAGGTTTAACATGAAGAAAGTCTTAGCGCTATCAATCTTAGTCGTTTTTTTAGCCGCCTGCACTCGGGTGCCAACCGCTAAACGGGCCGACCATCTCTTAGCCCATTTTTTTAATAAATATGGCAAAAAATACCCCACCAGTGAATTTAATTCTAAGGTAAGCCAGGTTGAAATTGAATCGATTAACGAATTACAAAAAAATCTGGCCGCCATTGGGGCCAATGTTCAGTTAGAAAATGGCAATACGATCCCAGTTGAAGTTACGGTTTTGCGTAAGGCACCTTTTGGTTGGCGCATCAACGGATGGGAACAATCCCCTGGTCCCCGTTAAACGTATTATAATAAATTTTTTCTCCGTCGGTCTTTAAAGTAATTTCTCCGTTTTGATCGGTGCGTAATATTTTGATCCCCTTGCTTTGATATCGCTCCATAATTTTACGATTCGGCAAATGATAGGGGTTGTTTTCGCCCACCGACAATAATGCAATTTGGGGATTAACCTGATCGAGAAAAGATTCGAGGCTTGAGGTTTTAGAACCATGGTGGGGTATTTTAAGAATTTGGCTTTTTACCAAAACTTGGTTTTGTTCTAAAATTAAGGTTTCAGCATCTTTTGCAATGTCTCCGGTCGACAAAAAACAAACCTGGCGCCAACATAAGCGTAACACCAAAGAAGCGTTATTATCATCTTCTGCCTCAGAACCTGCATGAACCACTTGAACTATTGCCTTGCCTAATGCAAAGGTTTCACCGGCTTGTAAAACACGATCCCTCACCCCCGCCAGCTTAACATCTTCCAACAACGACCCCTTGCCATTCCACCAAAATTCTCCCACCCTAAAATTTTTCAATACAAATCCTAAACCCTTGGCATGATCCGCATCGGGATGAGTTAAAACAACATAATCCAGCTGATGAATCCCGCGACCCAATAACTCAGGGGCCAACACGCTTTGGCCTATATCTAAATTAGAAAATGGCAAGCCCCCACCATCGATCAGTAGGTTAGGCCCTCCCGGCAACTGAATTAACAAAGCATCGCCTTGCCCCACATCAAACATCGTCACGGTCATATGACGTGGAGGAAAACAATAAGCCTTCCCCCACGAAAAACTATAATTTAAAATAAAGAATGCCGCTCCTATTAGAAAAAATTTTTTGGCGAGGCTGGGATGTGCCCACAGCAATATTCCTAAAGCCAAGCAACCATAAATGACCCAACCAAAGCCTTGCACCGGGGGTACCAAGGGGCAAAAAATGGAACTGGTAAAATGAGTGCTTAAATAAACCCAGAGAGGTTCGAAAAATCTTGCTAATCCGGCTAGTATTCCAAAACCCCAAAGTTTGGGCATAAAAAATAAGGCATAAAAACCTATGGGCAAAATGATGAAGGAAATAAGCGGCCCTAAAATGAGATTGGCCAGAGGTGCTAAAAGGGAAAAACGCCCAAAGCTGTTGACTAAGAATGGGTAAAGCACCACCTGAATGGCCATGGTCGATGCGAGCGAATCTATGGTGATAACAATTAATGTTTGAAACCTTGGTTTCAAACTTGTTTTTTGCATGGCCGTTTGCAGTTGCCGATGGCAAGGCGGTAAAAAAAGAATGAGCGTTAAGGTAGCCAAGGCCGACAATTGAAAACTTAAATCTAATAAAAGTTTAGGTTGAACGATTAATAAACAAAGGGCTGTAAAACAAAAAATCGTCAACGCATCTTTAATGCGCCCTATTAAAATTACCCCCAACCCTAAACCCATCATCACCGCTGACCTAGCCACCGGAGGGTTCCAGCCAGTAAGCAAGGCATAGACTAAGGTGGGGATGAAACTTGTCAACAAGGCTAATTTAAACGCCAAACCTCGTTCGGCTAAGAGCGGCCATAATGAAAAAATAAAGTAGAGGGGATAAAAAAAGGAGGCTCCAAACAACACGAGGTGAAAGCCTGAAACCACTAACACATGCGTAAGCCCCAAGGTTTGAAAACCTTGGGCCAAACCCTCTTTTGAATCAATGGGTGTGCCCAACAATAAAGATTGAAAAATTTTTTGTGAATATCCCGACAAAAATTGTTGAAGGTCTTGGATTAAGGTTAGGCGATAAGTCTCTAAAAATCTAGAAATGTAACGACTTTTGTTGACTACCTCAATAAGTTCTGGCTTTGATAAAAACATCGAAGCATGCACGCCTTGATTTTCCCAATAAGCCTTTGAATCAAAACTGTAAGGATTTTTAAAACCAAGAATAGCTTTAAGTTTGCCCTTTATTTTTAATAAATCCCCTTTCACCCACTCACAACGATCAGTTACCACGGTTAATTTTACCAACCCTTGGGCTGAGATTTTTTCATTATCCTGTATAGTTTTAAGCCTAACTAACATTCTAACCTGATCGCCATAAGGCATGCAGGCGCTTGCCACCTCAACCCAAGCCACCCCCGACCAAGGCAATGAAATGGATTCGCGAACTAAATCACTTTTTTCATGATGTGAGTACGAAACTGCACCACCGATGATCGATAATGCAACTAGATTGATAACCAACACCCCACGCAATAAAGCTTCACTGAAAAAATGCCGCCACAAAAAAACCCAGAGCAGCCCTGCTAAAAGGACAATCCAGGGGTTCGTTTTTAAAGGAATGTCTGCATGCGCAAGGCAAATCCCCAAACCTGCACCCACAAGCGCCCATAACAAAGGCCTTGAAAATAGAATCGTCATGCCATGCAAAGAATGCACGTTGCATGCCAAAAGATGTCATTGCGAGCCCTCTCATAATCCCCTCTGTCATTGCGAGGCCTTTCATGCCCTCTGTCATTGCGAACCCCTTTAGGGGTGAAGCAATCTATTCTGCCCAACCGGGGAGATTGCTTCACCCTGCTGGGTTCGCAATGACAGAGGGGCCCTACTAGTAGCCTCGCAATGACAAATCACTTCAGCTTCTTTAAATCTTTGAGCAAGACGGTAGGTGGCAATTCATAAAGACCAGGGGATTTTTCTTCAAGTAGTTCATCAATGAGCCGAATAAACCCCACGATCACATCACGAATTTTTTCATATTCGTTATTGCCCCATTGATTCGTTAGTAACAATTTCAACCGACCACGCAAACCCTTCATAAACACCTTGGCCCGTTTATTATCAGGATATTTTTTGGCCAACCGGATAAAGGCATTCACATTAATCCCGTTGAGCAATAATTGGCCTTCTTCTAGATGAAAAGACACTCCATCAACGGTTTCATCAAACTTCTTTTTAATGCGCCCAAAGATTTTGGCCAAAAAGGCTTGTACCAATGCTGCCAGCATGGCGAGTTTTTCAGGATCTTGCGCATGGTGCAGGGCCCATTTGCGATAGTTATCTAATTTTTTAGCCAGGTTGGTCCAATAATGGGCCGAAAGATGGGTTAAGTTTTCCGAAATAAAATAAGCCAAATCTTGATTGTTCAGTACAATTCGCCCTCGCAAAAAATCAAATTTATGCTCGCCATCTTGAAATTCCCAGCTTTGTTTAACTACCTCTCGAGCTTCATGCTCGGCCAAAGGGAGATCATCAATGCGAGGAGGCAGCCGTAAAAGATTGCGTAGGTTTAAAGGGTCAGTGGACATAAAATAAGCCAATTACGTTAACGGTGTGGAAATTCTTCTGAATCCGGCAGAGGCTCTCTCAACCCCGAGCAAAGGGGTTTCGAGTAGCCTCTTCCCGCTTCAGAAGAATTTCCACACCGTTAACGCAGTTATCACAATCGTTTAGAAGATAAAACTCTATTAAGGCAAACCAGGTAATCCCGCGCCAAATCCGACCCCGTGTAATTTTCTTGCAAGAGTTCTGCAAAACGAAACAAACATCCAATTTGTTCATCGGAAAGATGAAGGTTGGTGAGGTTCCTGCCTTTATAATAGATGGCTTCGGCACCTTGGTCGTAATGAATGCTCGCCACGGATCTATTGACAATAAAAGTAAGGGTGGCCCGATTCCCATGAACGAATAATTTAGAATCCACCAGCGAGGGCAAACCCCGACCCATCCACCCCGCAGCTACCCATGAACGCTTGGGTGGTTCAGTAGATTCTTGACCGACTACTTGTTTTTCTTCTTTAAACCCCATACCGCATAAGAATAAGTGTGCATGCTTTATGCCAGGTTACAATGAAAGTTGTAAAAAATTATCAAATGATTTTAAATAGTTGCATTGACGCACGAAAAGACGGCCGGCGCTACCCCTCTCAATTTGAGAATAGCTCTCAAAATGAGAGATTTTCTTAAAGGTAATGGGATGGTATAAAAACCTATGGCTGAAATTAAGCAGTTACCCCATGGGGTTCAAATCGGAAATATTGAATTTATTTGGGGGCACAATTCTAAAGATATATTTTTTTCTAACTCTATCCTGATTCACGACCCCAACACGACCATTGTCGACCCTTCGGCTAGCTTTAGCTATCTCGAATCTGTTGCCAGCCAAAAGATCGTTAAATTTGTTTTAAACACCCACTATCACGCCGACCATCGTTCGCTAGGCTCGCTTTTTAAAGAAGCTAAATTTATTTGTCACAAACTCGACTTGCCTGCGATTGCCAATTTTGAAAATTATCTTAAATACGCTGACACCGAAGAAAGTTTTTATAAAGAATGGCTACGCATGCTCTTTTCTTCTCTCGACATGATGGAAAGGCACATTAGCCTAAATGTAGAAGATGGTGATTATCTCGACTTAAAAGAAAATAAAGTGAAGGTGGTTCACTTGCCCGGGCACACCCCTGGCCACATTGGTTTGTTATTTGAAGATATAAGCCTTTTATTTACCAGCGATATTGACCTGACCCCTATGGGCCCATGGTATGCCAATATTGTTTCAGATATCGATCAATTCTTGCGTTCCTTAAGCCGGATTCGCAATATTCATGTTGAACATTATGTAACAAGTCATGGTGGTCGAATTTATGATCGGGAAAAATTTACCCAAAAAGTGATGCGATTTGAAAAAGATATCCACGATCGTGATGCCCAAATCCTTGAAGCCTTAAAAACAGGGCCTAAAACGGTAGCTGAACTTTCTGCCTCTGGCATCATTTATCGAAAAGCCATGTTGGTGAACCCTCTATATGCCAGTTTCGAACGCCAAATGATCCAAAAACACCTACAACGGGCGGCTAATCTAGGCAAAGTGCGGGAAGAAAATGGTTTGTGGCACCTGGTTTAATCGGACAATACGACGATCGGCACAATGATGCCGCTCAAAATAATCGCCCCAATCAATGTGCCCACCACAATGGCTGCGGTTTTGTCAGAGCGAGTATCCGCCGACATGGTATCAAACTCGGCCCTGACAATGTCTTTTTGATTTAAAGTACGGGTTGCAACCGCAGGTTGAATTTGAAAATGGGTGCTAGCACAAGAAACTGTAAAAAAAGAAAATATTAACACTAATAAAAATTTTTTCATGTTAAAATTACCCAAATCGAGATTGCCACGCTCCATCGTGGGTCCCCGCCTCCGCAGGGATGACATTGCTCGCAATGACAGCTATACCGAGAAACTGGTTCCACATCCACAAGATTGTTTCGCATTGGGGTTATTAAACACGAAATTTGAACCCATAATATCTGAATGCCAATCCACCACCATGCCTTTGATGTATAAACCACTCTTAGGATCGATGAAAATCTTGACCCCGTTTTGTTCTACCACGTGATCTTTGGGTTCTGGGTTTTCTACAATATCAAACTTATATTGTAACCCCGAACAACCCCCACCCTGTATTCCAAAGCGAATCCCCCAATTGGGTTTACCCTGTTCGGTAATGATCTTTTTGATCTGAGTTAATGCCTGCTCTGTTAGTGTAATCATAGTGCTTGCTCTGTCATTGCGGAACCATTGATAAGCCTTCTGTCATTGCGAGCCCAGCAAGGCGAAGCAATCTCAATTGGCCCAAGCGAGATTGCTTCACCCTGCTGGGTTCGCAATGACAGAGTGCCCCCCTCAGATCCTCACAATGACAGCTCCATTCTCTCTCAGTTTTTTAACAACTTCGATGACTCGCTTAATCGTATAATCGATCTCTGTTTCGGTCGTCAATCTTCCCAACCCAAACCGAATCGCACTTTCTGCTCGTTCGGGCGAAAATCCTAAAGCCTTTAACACATGGCTCGGTTCTGGATTCGCTGAACTACATGCCGAACCACTTGAAACCGCAATTTCTGGCATTGCCATCATTAAGGCATTGCTTTTAACCCCAACGAAACTAAGATTCAAGTTGCCGGGCAACCTATCGGTAGAATGTCCGTTTAAATAGACTTCGTCAAGACCAGAACAAATACCTTGGTAAAGACGCTCTCGCAATTTTATCAAACGCTTAGCTTCTTCGGCTCTCAATTGACAAGCCTTTTGCATGGCTTTGGCCATACCAACAATCGCAGGAACATTTAATGTGCCCGAACGCAAGCCCGCTTCATGCCCACCACCATAAAACAAGGGATTTAATTTCACAGCATGCGGGCGCTTACGAACATACAAACCACCACAACCCTTGGGCCCATAAAATTTGTGGGCCGTAAATGACAATAAATCAATTTTCATTTTTTCTACATCGATGGGCACCTTACCTACCGCTTGTGCCCCATCCACATGAAAAGTAATTTTGGCAAGGCTGGCAAGCTCACCAATTTCTGCGATGGGATTTAAAGTACCAATTTCATTATTTGCTGCAATCACTGAAATAAGAACTGTATCGGGAGTGATGGCTTGTTTGAACTCTGCAACAGAAACCTTACCGCAAGAATCAACCGGCAAAATCGTTACCTTGAACCCACGACTTGTTAAAAATTTATGGGGATCTAAAACCGATTTATGTTCGACCGCTGTGGTAATGAAATGTTTACCTTCAAATCTTTGGGCTAACCCCAAGATAGCTAGATTATTCGATTCGGTGGCCCCACTCGTAAAAATAATTTCGGATTCTTCTGAACCCAAACATTGAGCAATATCTTTCCTTGCCTTTTTAACCGCTGCTTGCGCTTTCAACCCAAAGATATGCTGCTGACTGGCGGCATTGCCAAAATCATCTTTCAAATAAGGCAACATGGCTGCCAACACTTCAGGATCTAGCGGAGTCGTTGCATGATAATCTAAGTAAATAGGTTGTTTTCGAATCATTTCGTTTTAATCATATTACCATAGCCTACCAAAAGTCATTTCTGTTTTTTTGACCTTGAAATTCATGGGCATAAGACATACTTACAACACCCTATGGAAAAACAGATTTATCAAGCGCTGGCCAAGGTTATGGACCCTGAAACTAAGCAGGGTCTAGTCGCCACAGATCGCATAAAAAATTTTAGGGTGCTGGGCAATAATGTTCAATTTACAGTCTTGCTACCCAACCCTCAATTGAAGGCCCATTTAGAACTCGAAATCAACCAGGCTTTAAAAAAAGTCCCTAACTTAGGGTCGGTAAAAATCTTTTTTGAAACGCCCCATACTCACGACCACGGGCATCATCACGAACATGATCATGCCCACGAAGATCAACCCAGGCTTTCAGCCCGCCACATTTTGGCGGTGGCCAGTGCCAAGGGTGGGGTCGGAAAATCTACCTTGGCCATCAATTTGGCGATTGCGCTTTCGCATTTGGGAAATCGGGTGGGGGTTCTCGACGCCGATATCTATGGGCCCTCGCTTCCTACCCTGTTAGGCCTCAAAAATATGCCCCCCTCGCTTAATGAAAACAAAACCAAAATGATCCCCCATGAAAAATTTGGTATTAAATCCATGTCGGTGGGTTATTTAATGGGCGAACAAGATGCCGCTATTTTACGCGGCCCCATGGTGGGAAAATTGATTCAACAATTTGTCGATGATGTCGAATGGGGTGAATTAGATTATTTAGTCATCGATTTACCACCCGGCACCGGTGACACCCAACTTTCTCTCACCCAACTTTTGCAAATCTCGGGGGCCATTATTGTAACCACCC
The DNA here is from genome assembly GCA_016183235.1 of Deltaproteobacteria bacterium. Taxonomy (NCBI): domain Bacteria; kingdom Pseudomonadati; phylum Myxococcota; class Myxococcia; species Deltaproteobacteria bacterium. Next base: position 12,208 of record JACPFA010000041.1, on the reverse strand, counting down.
CACAAGAAATTGCCTTGGCTGATGTGGTGCGTGGCATCCAGATGTTTCGTAAGGTGAACACCCCCATTATTGGAATTATTGAAAACATGAGCCAATTTGAATGCCCCCATTGCCATGAAATTACCGAAATTTTTTCCACCGGCGGCGGGATGTTGCAAAGTAAAAAATTGGGCATCCCATTTTTGGGTTCTATCCCCATTGACCTTGCCACTCGCATTTCGAGCGACGATGGTATTCCGATTGTTCATGCAAATCCCACGGGAAAAATCGGCGCTATCTTCAAAGCCATCGCCCAAGAAATTGAAAGTAAAACAGAAGTAGCCGCCTCTCCGCCTATCATGATTAAACTCTAAAAACTATTGACCTCTGCGCCGGATTGGCTATGGTCCACTTTCCTATGAGTTCTCATCAAGAACGTTACCAGCAATTACAAAAACGAAACGAAGAGGCCCTCTTGGGCGGGGGCAAAGATCGGATCGAAGCCCAGCACCAATTGGGCAAACTCACCGCTCGGGAAAGAATCGAACTCCTCCTAGATCCCGGCACCTTTGTCGAATTAGACCGTTTTGTCACCCATCGCATTGCTGACTTTGGCATGGAAAAGAAAAAGATTTTAGGGGACGGGGTCATCACTGGCTATGGCTACATTAATGGCCGGCTTGCTTACATTTTTGCCCAAGACTTTACGAGTTTCGGCGGTTCGCTGGGCGAGGCCTATGCAAAAAAGATTTGTAAAATCATGGATTTAGCAACTAAAACGGGCGCCCCGGTCATTGGTTTAAATGATTCGGGTGGGGCCCGTATTCAAGAAGGCGTGCTTTCGTTAGCCGGCTATGCCGATATTTTTCAACGCAATGTTATGTCGAGCGGGGTCATCCCCCAAATTTCAGCGATTATGGGCCCTTGTGCCGGGGGTGCGGTTTATTCCCCTGCCCTTACCGACTTTATTATTATGGTGGAAAAGACTGCCCACATGTTCATCACCGGCCCCGAGGTCATTAAACAGGTCACCCATGAAGAAGTTTCCAAAGAAGACCTAGGCGGCGCCTTGGCCCACAGCAGCAAAAGCGGGGTTTGCCAATTACGCTCTCCTAACGATAAGGCTTGTTTATTACTCATCCGCAAGCTCTTGGGTTACCTGCCACAAAATAATTTAGAAGATCCCCCCGTTGAAAATTGCACCGACGATTCACAACGCAAATTGGCAAATTTAGAAAATTTCGTGCCTGAAAATCCCAACAAACCTTACGACATGAAAACCATTATTAAGGCCACCCTCGACCACGAAGACTTTTTTGAAATTGCCCCTGATTATGCCAAAAATATCCTGATTGGTTTTGGTCGCTATAATGGAAAAGTGGCGGGGATTGTAGCCAATCAACCCATGGTGTTAGCCGGTTGCCTTGATATTAATGCTTCTATTAAAGCGGCGCGCTTCGTTCGCTTTTGTGATGCCTTTAATATTCCTATTGTCACCTTTGTAGATGTCCCCGGGTTTTTACCAGGCACCCAGCAAGAATACGGTGGCATTATTTTACATGGTGCTAAATTACTTTATGCCTTTTGTGAAGCCACCATCCCTAAAGTAACTCTCATCACACGCAAAGGTTACGGCGGCGCCTACGATGTTATGAGTTCTAAACACATCCGTGGCGATATTAACTATGCCTATCCCTTTGCTGAAATTGCCGTGATGGGTAGCGAAGGCGCAGTGAATATTATTTTTCGAAAAGAATTAGCCGAAGCTAAAGACCCTGAAGCTGAACGAAAACGTTTGGTCGAAAAATATCGTGAAACCTTTGCCACCCCTTACAAAGCCGCCGAGCTAGGTTATATCGACGAAATCATCATGCCCAGTGAGACTCGCAGCAAAATTATCACCGCGCTGCAAATGTTAAGCAACAAGGTCGACAAAAATCCCAATAAAAAGCACGGCAATATCCCTCTATAGCTCTATGGCCTCATCTATCAAAAAAGTGCTTATTGCCAATCGAGGAGAAATCGCCATACGCATCCTGCGCACTTGTCGTGAGCTGGGCATTACCACGGTTGCACTTTTTTCCGACGCCGATCGTAGCGCACTGCACGTAAGACGAGCTGATGAAGCCTATTATTTGGGAAAATCGCCCGCGACTGAAAGCTATCTCAATATCGAAAAAATTATTGCCATTGCCAAAAAAGCTCGGGTTGATGCGATTCATCCCGGTTATGGCTTTCTTTCAGAAAACGCCCAGTTTGCTCAAACCGTCATCGATGCAGGAATGATCTTCGTAGGCCCCAGCCCTAAAACCATCTCGCAAATGGGTTCTAAGATCGAAGCCCGTAAAATCGCTATCCAAGCAGGCGTGCCAGTCATTCCCGGCATGGAAAAAGCCATCCAAGATTTATCCGAGGCTAAAAAGATTGCCCAACAAATGGGTTACCCGATCTTACTCAAAGCCGCGATGGGGGGCGGCGGCAAAGGCATGCGCACCGTGCATCGAGAAGAAGAGCTGGCTAGTGCTTTTGAATTGGCCAGCGGCGAGGCCCTCAAATCTTTTAAAGATGGTTCGGTATTTATTGAAAAATTAATCGAAGGCCCTCACCACATTGAGGTGCAAATATTAGGCGACCAACACGGCAATGTAATCCATCTTTTTGAACGAGAATGTTCGATTCAGCGCCGTCATCAAAAAATTATTGAAGAATCGCCCTCGCCTTTTATCACCGAGGCCACTCGCAAAAAAGTTTGTGACATCGCCCTCAAACTAGCTAAACACGTGGGTTACCAAAATGCCGGCACAATTGAAATGTTGGTCGACAAAAACCAAAATTGCTATTTCCTCGAAGTCAACACCAGGCTACAAGTCGAACACCCCATCACCGAATGCGTCACCCATCTTGATTTGGTCAAATTACAATTAGAAATTGCTATGGGTAAACCACTCCCCCTTAAACAAGCCGATATTACTCAAACCGGCGCAGCTATCGAATGCCGAATTTATGCCGAAGACCCCTTTAACAACTTTCGCCCCTCCCCTGGCTTGGTGATCGATCAACAATATCCCCATGGCCCTGAAGTGAGGCTCGACAATGGTATTTATCAAGGGTTTACTGTTCCCATGGAATATGACCCAATTTTAGCCAAACTCATCACCTGGGGAAACACGCGCCAAGAGGCCATCACCCGAATGAAGCGGGCCTTGGCCGAATATAAAATCATTGGCATTAAAACCAATCTTTATTTTCATCGCCGCGCTTTAGAAATTGCTGATTTTGTCAAAGGCCATTACGACACACATTTTGTCGACCAACATCTTGCTGAAATTTTAAAGATTGACCCTCAAGAAAAAGAAATTGCCCTCATGTTGGCAGCCCTCACCCAGCATTTACACAATAAATCTCTTAAACCCACCACGAGCGGCACTGAAGCCGCCAGCGTTTCTGCTTGGAAACTTCTGGGGCGAAAGGCAGGGTTACGTTCATCATGAGTTGCACTTATCATCTCCACACCGAAGGTGAAAATTTTGAAGTGCAAATCGAAGAAAAAGACGCTTCGACTTATGTGGTGCATTTGGGGAAATCTTCTCATCAATTCGAATTGCTATTAGACAAAAAACCCATTTACACATTTCTCTTAGACCAATTCAAAATCATCGATCTTGAGGCTCAAGTTAAAGATGATAAATGCCAATTAGTCTTAGGGCACATCCCCTATACTTTAAAAATCATCGACCCTCTGAAGGCCCACGATGGCGATGCCTATGGAGACGAAGGCTCTGGCATCATCGAAGCCCCCATGGCAGGCAAAGTGATCGAATTAAAATTAAACGTTGGTGACAGTGTCACCAAAGGTGCCGTGGTACTCATTGTTGAGGCCATGAAGATGCAAAACGAAATCAACTGTCCACTCGATGGAACGGTAAAAAATATTCATGTCAAAGTTGGCGATTCTGTCGAGGCCGGGCAAAAATTAATCGAGATTGAAAAATGATAACTAAAAATGAAGCATTAAATTATCATGAAATAACGCCCAAAGGGAAAATTGAAATTATTGCCACCAAACCCTGCGCTACCCAAAAAGATTTGTCGCTGGCTTACACCCCGGGTGTGGCCGAGCCTTGTCTCGAGATTGAAAAAGATTCAGACAATTCTTATCGTTTTACGGCACGAGGCAATTTGGTGGGCGTAATCACCAATGGCACCGCAGTTTTAGGCCTGGGCAACATTGGCCCCTATGCAGCCAAGCCGGTGATGGAAGGCAAGGCTGTCCTCTTTAAAAAATTTGCCAACATTGATGCCTTTGATCTTGAAATTAAAGAATCGGATCCCGATCGTTTTGTAGAAATCGTCAAATCTCTCGAACCCACCTTTGGTGGCATTAATTTAGAAGATATCAAAGCCCCTGAATGTTTTTACATTGAACGCCGTTTAACCATGGAACTTAACATCCCGGTTTTTCACGATGATCAACACGGCACCGCTGTTATTAGCGGGGCTGCCCTGCTTAATTCTTTGGAGATTACTGGCCGAAATACCAAAAATGTTAAAATTGTTTTTTCAGGCGCAGGGGCTGCTGCTATTGCTTGTGCAAAAATTTTTCACCGTTTGGGTGTGCCGCGAGAAAATATTTTTCTTTGCGACCGCAAAGGTTTGGTGCATCAAGATCGCGACGACATTGAACCCGAACGCGGGTTTTTCGCCCAAAAGACCCCCGGCCGCACCTTAGCCGACGCCATGCGAGATGCCGATGTATTTGTGGGTGTCTCTTCTAAAGGGCTAGTGACCCCTACGATGCTTAAAAGCATGGCCCCTAACGCCATTGTTTTTGCCTTGGCCAACCCGGATCCCGAAATTACCTACCCCGAAGCCATTCAAGCCAGGCCCGATATTATTATGGCCACGGGGCGCTCTGATTACCCCAACCAAGTCAATAATGTTTTGGGTTTTCCCGCTATTTTCCGTGGGGCCTTAGACGTGGGGGCCTCTACCATTAACGAAGAAATGAAAATTGCGGCCAGCCTAGCCTTAGCCAAGCTTGCTAAAGAACCCATACCGGCTAAAGTTTATACCCTTTATCAACTTAAAGAAATTTCGTTTGGAAAAAATTACATCATCCCCAAGGCCTTAGATTATCGAGTGGTGCCTTGGGTTGCCCCCGAAGTGGCCCGCGCCGCGATGAACTCCGGGGTGGCTAAACGACCCATCGCCGACCTCGCAAAATATCGTCAAGAGCTTGAAGCACTAATTGCCAAAGATTAACATCGTCATTCCGGCCTTGAGCCGGAATCTATGTTGGTGGATCCCGGATCTAGTCCGGGATGACGTGAAGTATTCCCTTCTCCATTGCTACCTGCACAAATGCAAAAAATTGTTCTTTGAAGGCCCCTTGCAATTCGAACGGTATTTCTTGTAACCATTCTTTCAAAGATGCCTCGATCGCTTTAGGCTTTTCAAGCCCCCCTTGCCACCACTCATAAATCCCAGCATTCACTTCCATAAAGTTGACTGCCAATGTTTTGGGATCTCGATAAACACAAAGATAATACTGCCCCACCGGCAACTTTTCTAAATCACAATTTTTTTCACTAATAAAATGCACCGGCCATGCATATTGGCGAATCACCATAACGGGGTTAAAAACTACCATGTCATTGCGAGCGTTAGCGAAGCAATCTTCAATTTCTTCTTGATAAAGTAACAACAACTCCAACAATTCATAATCCAACAATTCTTCTAAATAAGGAAACCGCCGCTTCAAAGGGTATTCGCACTTTTTAAAAAACCGATAAAATTCTTCCGAAACAAATTTTAATAAATGATTTTGGGGCGGCGCTTGCACCAAAAACTCGCGAATCAGTCTAGGCCACTCGGCCCCTAAAATGGCCGCACTAATAGGATAACAGCTGGTGATTGTTTCACGTAAAGTTTTAAAGACCGCTTCACGATAAAAAACTAAGCACTCGCGTTTTTTTGCAGGCAGGCCATCAAACACAAACTCACCCTGTTCAGCAAAGATGAGTTTGTGCCAATTTTCTTGCACCTCTCCTGTCATTGCGAGCCCAACGGGCGAAGCAATCCCACCATTCGAGATTGTTGCATCATCATGGATCACTGCTTGCGCAGGGATGACATTGCTTGCGATGACACTTTTTCTCGACCTTTCTAAGACCTCCCGCATCTGCCGCATCTCAGCTAACACTTCTTCTACCGGTGGCAGGTTATGATCGCGCTCCACCAGAATGGCCGGGAATTCTAACTTTTGGCTCACATAGCGAAGCAAATCCCAAACCGGCTCAATAATCGCCGCCCCGTGCGTATCAATCAACCAATCGGGCAATTTTTGATAATGCCCGGCCATATGGCCATGAATCACCCGATGCAAGGGCATTTGATCTAAAAATTCATAAGGGCTGTAACCATGGTTGACTGCATTAACGTAAACATTATTAATATCGAGGTGGAGGGCACAATCGGCTGCTTCCACCACTCGGCTTACAAATTCGGCCTCCGACATTTCATTTTCACCTAACGTTGCATAATAAGAAACATGCTCTAAGGCCAAGGGCATTTCTAAAAAATCTTGAACTACTTTTGCTCGTGCAACCACGTGCTTTAAGCTTGCTTCATTAAAAGTTAGTGGAATGAGATCATGAAATTGTGCCCCCTTCACCGAAGCAAAACACAAATGTTCGCTAAACCAAGGGATTTTAAATTGGTTTAAAAATTTTTTGAGTTGTTTGAGAAATTCAAAATCGATCGGGTCAACGCTGCCAATCGAAAGGCTCAACCCGTGGGCTAATAGGGGATAGCGCTCAGCGATTTGACAAAACTTGTTAAAATTGCGCCCACCGATTTGCAGATAATTTTCGGGGGCTATTTCAAAAAAATCAACATCACCCGGTGGGTTTGAGAGGAGGGAATCGAAGTGTTCCCTCCTCAACCCAATTCCAACACCTAATTTTTGAACGGTGCTGTTATAATTAACCATAGCCTAATTCGTTTTGGCCTTTTCGTCTTTCATGTTGGCCCCGCAGTTGCCTTGACCACAAGAAGCATCTTTGGTTTTAGCAGTTTTTTCATCTTTGGCTTTTTCTTCTTTGCTGGCCTTTTCATCTTTGGCCTTTTCATCCTTTGCCGGGGCTTTTTCATCTTTGGCAGTCTTTTCATCTTTAGCCTTTTCATCCTTTGCCGGGGCTTTTTCATCTTTGGCAGTCTTTTCGTCTTTAGCCTTTTCATCTTTTGCCGGAGCTTGTTCTTCGGCATGAGCAACGCTATAGCCAACACTCAAAACGTTATGTTGGAAAATACCCCCAGAAACGACTAACCCTGCAACAGCAGACCCTAACATCCACTTTGATAATTGATTCTTCTTAACCATTTTTTCCTCCTTAAAGGATTGTTTGTTGAATTAACGCTAATGATCCAGATCATCTAATGTCAATTAACCTTTAAGTAAATTGAAAAATTATCGAACACACGTCATCCCGGACTTGATCCGGGATCCATAGTGACAAAGAATCTTAACTGTTATAAGTATTTGATTTTATTTGATTTTATCTCTATTTTTTATAGGCGGTTATGAAATTATTTGCCAATCTTAAACCTCCCCTATTAGAATGAACGTCTTGTAAAACCAATTCTCGTTAACCATTAAACCCGGGGTGAATACCGATGAAAAAATTATTAGCGATTTCTCTTTTTGCTAGTTTGATGCTTGCTCTAACAGCAGGCTCTGCTTTGGCCTTTAAAATTAAAGATGTAACCAAAGAAGTAGGTAAAGCCGGCATTGAAATCGGCGTTAACAAAAAATTGTCTGATGAAACTCGTAAATGCCGTTATGCCTCCGCCACCGAAATTAGACCAAGCGGTTGCAACACGATGGCCATCATAACCGCACTCAATGCCTTTCGAAAAACTGCTGAAAGGAGCGGAGCGGCCAATGATGTAGATATTGAAATCACGGCTCATGCCAAAACAGATAAAGTGGCAAGACAACGCGCTGAATACCTTCGCGACCAAGTCAAAGCCCAAGTTAGCTGGTGGGATTATTCCGTATATTATCAAAAAGGCGGCGATAATATCGAAATGAAAGTTAAGGTTGACTAGTTGACTGCTGTCATTCTGAACCCAACAGGGTGAAGAATCTCAGTTTATTTTCTTTAAGGCGCCTTGAAAAAATCAGGGCGCCTTTTTTATTAATATAATAATGTCATTCTGATGTCATCCCTGCGAAGGCAGGGACCCATGATGATAAAGAATCTTCCATTTTATTCTTATGCCCAATCAAGATCATTCATTCTTAGAACTTATTGCCCAAATCTTCGCCCCCCTGGAATGGTACTTCCGCTACGAAGTGCAAGGCCTGCACAAAATCCCCCAACACAGCGCCAGCATGATCGTCATGAACCACGGCATCATCCCCTATCATGGCTTCTTATTAGCGCGCCGAGTTTTCACCGAACTTAAAATTCCACCCCGCGGCCTGGGTGCAAGTTTTCTATTTGAAGTCCCCTTGCTTCGAGAATTTTTTATCAAAGGTGGCGCTGTAGAAGCTACACCTAAAAACGCCGAAAAACTTTTACGCCAAGGCTGCTGCGTCATGCTAGCACCGGGCGGCATTTATGAAGCCCTAGTCACCACCCCTGGCATGAAACGCATCCCATGGGAACGCCGCGAAGGCTTTGTGCGTGTGGCCTGCAAAACCAACACTCCCATCATTCCAAGCTATTGCCATGGCATCGACAAAGTTTATTTCAATTCCAAATTCATGCTCAAACGTCGCATCAAAATTTTAGAAAAAACCCGCTTTAGCATCCCCTTATTCTGGGGCTTAGGCCTACTCCCCTTTCCCATCAAACTCATCCAACTCTTAGGCGACCCCATCTACCCCAAAAGACACAAAAAAGAATCGTTCGAACAGCAAGTCGAACGCACCCACATCGAAGTTATCAAAACCATGGAGCACCTGCGGGATAGTTATTAGCATGTTTTTTTTGAAGACATTTTTTTAAAGAAGGTTAAAATAGCCAGACTGACAATTTTAATTGCGAGGGAAAAATGAAGAAAATGATTTTTGTTTTGGTTTCTTTTTTAATCGTTGTGCCCTTTTATTCTCTGCAAGCGGGCGGAGAACAACCCACCCACGTGATCACCATGGATACTCATTATTACAAAGATGGCCCTCAGCAAGCCCGCCCCCCTGATGGAACCTTTAAAAAAGGCGAAAAAGTAACCTTAATTCGATCATCAGGTAGCTACGCCCTGGTAAAAAGCGCGGGCGGCATTGAGGCCTACGTAGCCAGCGCAAGCCTATCTAGTCTTGAAACAATAAAATAAACGCAGGCAGGGGCTAATGGATGACCCCTTTGTTCAATCTTTTGATTTGAAGCTATTCTCAAGCATCGCAATTTCCGCATCTGAAACGCCGAGTTTGCTGAAGTGGGTCTTCCAGGTAGTGGTGATATCCCGAATATTGTTGATGAGAAGACGCGCACCTGCCTTACTCAAGCGGAATTTTTCACATAGGGAGAGCGCGTTCTTATAGGAGGCGCGGCGCCCGTCGGCCCCCAGGACCATTGCCAATGCATAACTGTCCGTCTTGATGACCGCCGGAGAGACATCATACAGTGGCGACAGGTTCCAATACTTCCCATTGTTAAGAAAGCCAAAATTTCTAGGATGGTCGTCGTTGTTGTAAACCGCGATGTTGAACACCAGTCGCCGAAACAACTCTTTGAGGTCCTCTTCAGGATGCTCCGAAAACCGCAAAATCGCGTCTGCCAGCGCAAAGTAGCTCCATGACCCATAATCGCTTTCATGGGTCCCGGTGATCGTCAGGCCCGAAATGAAGGGAATACGATCTCTGTTTTTCCGGTCAAATCGTTTAATCAAAAAAACAGACTTCTCGCCGATTTTTTCAAGATACAGCGGCGGGAGATTGAGCCCGCATTTTTGGGCGAGGGTCATGGTGGCATATTCGATCAACGGCTCGTTTTTGGAATCGAGCGAGATGGAAAATTTGGCCAGGTAGGCCCCTTGATGCCACATCACGGTGGATTTGGGGCGCGCCCCGCCCAGTGACGGACCATAATCCAGATACTGCTTCAGGCGTTTCGTTTGATCAGAGGCAACGGCATCATCCACCGCGCCCGCACATTGGGTGAGGTCCAGCCGTTTAGGGCTGTGACGCGCCTCAAATTTGTCACCCGGTTCATACTGCATCGGGCCGGATTCCAAAGAATCGGTGAACGCCAGCGCGCCTACACGGTCCTCGCCGGTCGCCGCAATGTATTCGATTTCGTTTAATCCCCGCGCAAATTTTTTATCCAGGAGGTAGCGTCCCCATTTGTCGGGTCCCGCATCCCGAATGCCGTTAAAGACCTGAAACCCGTCCGGCGTTTCAAAACTGCGGTCTTCTAGCGGCAGATGAACAGGATCAATGGAAATGGCGTCCGCGCGTGCGAGATATTTTTTTCCGTAGCGAAACAGACTCGACGAGCGGGGGCCTGCCTCCTGATATTTCAGCAATCCGCAGGGGATCCAGTCGCCATTCAAATCAATAAGGACATACATGCGGCTGAGCATCAGAAATTGACCTCCTCTTCCGGGATCGCCCGGGTGATCTTCTGCCTTTTACGAATTCTGCGAACCTTGGCGGCGGCGGTTTCAATATCGTTTTCCGGTTTCAAAAATTCTTCTATTCCTTTAGCGAGGTTGAAGAGACTTAAAACCTGAAAAAAGAGGCCGATCGATACCCCCGGATGGCCCGCCTCCAACTGCGCCACCGTGCGCCGATCCACGCGCGCCCTGTTGGCCAGTCCCAGGAGGCTTAAGCCCCGCCGTTTGCGGGCCTCGGCAATCAGCCGCCCCACCTCTTTCAGCAAGAAGGCCGCGTCCCCCGTGAGCATCGTATCCCAATTTTTGAGTTTCATATATACTATTAAATGTATATTAATAACATTAAATATGCATTATAATGTACTAAATAACGGGGGAATTGGCAAACGAAATTTGGGGACTGAACGGGTGGAGTTAGCCCACTTTACTGCTCGACGCAAAGTAGAACTCTCACCTGATTACAGCCTGTAAAAAATTCGGATGGCCCACCGTAAGGTGGGTAGAACCTGATAGGTGACTGAAACAGACCTTGAGTCTGATTTCTAACACTCGAATTCAAGGGTGCAGGTGTAAAAGAAAACTCGTCTTATCAGATGATTACTTTGAAAGGATTGATGAAAAAATCCTAAGGGAAAACTTTTTTCTCTTGACCCCAGGGGCTAATGGGTGACCCCTTTTCTCATTTCAGTTCAATCAATAATCTCTTTCCGGTGGCAGCAGCAAAACGAGCCAGTGAATCAATACTTACATTAGCGTTGCTCATAAGACGCTGAACTTGTGAAACGCTTGTTTTCATTCTTTTTGCCAGTTGACGGATACTTAATCGTTTTTGCTTAGCAATCCGACGCACTTCTTGGCCAATCATTAGCTCCGCAGTTACTTTTTCAAACTCCCTGCGGAAGTCAGGATCTCTCAGTTCATCCTGCAAGAAATCCGAAAAGCTGGATCCTCGATGGGGATTAGTTTTTTTCATTTTATCCTCCTAGGCTCATATAATTTGCGAACCGTCTTAACGCGAGAGTGATTTCCCCCTTAGGAGTTTCTTGTGATTTCTTCATAAAAGCATGAAGAAGAACAACCTCGCCCTCATGAAATGCGTAAAGAACTCTATGGCGGCCTGCTCGAATTTCAAAAAGATCCTTCTGTCCAACCATTTTTCTTCCATGTGGCATATCAAGCCTTCCAGTTGTTGACAAAATGAATAAACATCCCTCGATGCGAATACGTTCCTTTAACGACAATTTCTTAATGTACTCAGCAACTGGCTCATCACCTCGAGCAGTTCGGAAAAATCGAATCTCTAATTTCACGAAGGTGAGTGTACCAATATAATGGTTCAATTGTCAAGGATTATTTTGTCATGGTTAAAAAAATAAGTGCGGAAAACTAGGATGATTTAAGACAAGTTTTAAATAACCCAATCTAAACCTGTCTCATGTCAAGACTTGATAACATTAGCCCCTGAATTGGAGGGGCGATGTATTTTTTGGGATCAGCGGTTGAAAGTGGATCACGAGGTTGGCTTATAAGCAACGATCTTGGGTCGAGGCGATCAAGAGGTCGGGGAGATTTTTCCCTTTTGGCCCATGATGGCTCATGTCACGCATCT
>JACPFA010000040.1 GCA_016183235.1 Deltaproteobacteria bacterium | reverse complement strand
TGTGCCTCAATCTTCCCCTGCCAATGCCGCTCCCTCGCCTCACGCTTATTGATGTCTGCCATTCATCACCTCCTGGTTATGGCAGATCTTTTATATCATTTCCTTACCGCTTGTAAGATGGACTTGCTTGATCGCTTACGTCCACCCGTACCAAAAGTGGTGTCAAGGCTGCCGTCTGAACCATACCGGGCTAGGGCAAAATCAATACTTCCACCTGCACTGCTTATGCCTCCCACGACTATCTTTCCGTCTGATTGTAGAACCGTTGCAATTGCTACGTCCGACGAAGACCCTGAGAAGTTAGTGGTTACAAGTCCACCCGTACCAAAGGTGGTGTCAAGGCTGCCGTCTGAGCTATATCGGGCCAGGGCAAAATCATTACTTCCACCCGCATCGCTATAGCCCCCCACGACTATCTTTCCGTCTGATTGTAGAACCACCGGACCGGCTTGATCCAGCGAAGACCCTGAGAAATCAGTGGTTACAAGTCCACCCGTACCAAAGGTGGTGTCAAGGCTGCCGTCTGAGCTATACCGGGCTAGGGCAAAATCACCACTTCCACCCGCATCGCTATAGCCCCCCACGACTATCTTTCCGTCTGATTGTAGGACCATTTGGCGGGCTTGGTCATCCGAAGACCCTGAGAAGTCAGTGGTTACAAGCCCACCCGTACCAAAGGTGGTGTCAAGGCTGCCATCTGAGCTATACCGGGCCAGGGCAAAATCATTACTTCCACCTGCATCGCTATAGCCCCCCACGACTATCTTTCCGTCTGATTGTAGAACCATTTCACTGGCTTGATCCAGCGAAGACCCTGAGAAGTCAGTGGTTACGAGCCCACCCGTACCAAAGGTGGTGTCCAATCCCCCCGGAGTTGCCCCTAAATTTGGAGTTGAAAAAAAAATAAGACAGACAGAAAACAAAACCGTCCAGAGCCTTGTATCTTGTATCTTGTATCTTGTATCTTGTACATCATTTTCACCCCCCTCTAACATTGGACATGTTTGATCAGGGTGACATGTGTGCAATTTTAAAGCAAAGAATATTTTGCTGTGGTTGAGGGAGCCTTAAGCCGGATTCGACAAGACGTGGCTCTAATTGCAGATGAATTGAAGAATGAAAAAGAAGATTGCCACGCTCGCAAACGGTGCTCGCTCGCAATGACATAGAGCCCTGCTGGGTTCAGAATGACAGTTATAAGAGATTTTCGATCTTGGCCCAAAAATTGGGTTGGTTCCAATTATGGGCGCCTGAGATTTTTTCTACCAGGTTGCCTTGTCGATCAATCAAATAACTCTCAGGGATACGATAAGTCCCATAGCGATCTGAAATACTCAAATCTTCATCTAATAGAACAGGAAAGCTAATCGAAACTCGTTGTAAAAATTTTACAACCATCATGGGTGCCTCCCCCACACTCATTCCGACGACTACAAAACCTCTACTTTCATAACGTTGGTAAAGGGCATTAAGGCTGGGCATTTCCCATTCACACGGCCCACAAGTGCTAGCCCAAAAGTTAAGCAACACAACTTTACCACGAAAATCAGCTAGGCCCTTTTGTTCACCTTGTAAATTAGGCGCAGAAAATGTTGGGGCAGGCTGACCGGTTTTTAAAATTAAACTGGATTTTTTTTGGATATAAAAAACCAAGGCTAGGAGCGCCAAAGACAAACCTGTAATGATGAGAAACCGAGTTTTCATGACAAGAAGATTGCCACGCTCGCCTTTGGGGCTCGCTCGCAATGACAATTAAGGATGAGCATGCCCAGCATGCTCATCTTTTTCTTTTTTCTTTTTGGTGGGTTTTTTGGCTTTAAGTTTAGCCTCTAAATATTCAATGATGGCCATATCCGAACCATCCCCGTGCCGATGCCCCATTTTTAAAATTCGGGTATAACCACCCTGCCGATCTTTAAAACGCTGGGCCAATTCGCCAAATAGTTTTTTTACCGTATCGGAACCACGTAACACCCGCAAAGCCTGGCGACGGGCATGTAAGGTGCCAACCTTGCCCAAGGTAATCATTTGATCAGCCAAGCCTTTAAGCGCTTTGGCCTTGGGTAATGTGGTGACAATTCGCTCATGTTCAATAAGGCTCGTCACCATGTTGCGAAACATCGCCACACGATGAGCCGTATTTCTGCCAAAATTCTTTTTATCAACGCCATGACGCATAGTGAATTACCTTTTATTCATCCCGATGAGTTTCAGCGACCGATGGGCCTGCACTGGTAAGCGGCGGCGTCCAACCATCAACCTTCATCCCTAGGCCCAAACCCATTTCGGATAAAATTTCTTTAATTTCGTTTAACGATTTGCGCCCAAAGTTTTTGGTGCGTAACATTTCGGATTCTGTTTTCATCACTAATTCACCAATATATTTGATATTGGCATTTTGAAGACAATTGGCCGAACGTACTGAAAGCTCTAATTCATCAACCCGCCGATTTAAATTTTCATTGAAAGGTTTTTCTTCAATGATTTTTTCTTCTTCAACGGGCTCGGGCTCTTCTACAAAATTAACAAAGAGGGCAAATTGTTCTTTTAAAATTTTACTCGCAAAGGCCACGGCATCTTCGGGCAACACACTACCATCGGTAAAAACTTCGAGGGTAAGACGATCATAATCAGTTGATTGACCCACCCGCGCATTGGTAACCGTATAATTGACTCGTAAGACGGGAGAGAAAATAGAATCAATGGGGACCACTCCAATGGGTTGATTGGACTTTTTATTGGACTCAGCCACCACATAACCCTTGCCCATTTCAACCGTCATTTCCATTTTAAGTTTGGCATTAGAACCTAAGGTCGCAATGTGAAGATCGGGATTTAAAATTTCAATATTGTGACTGACTTGAATGTCACTAGCCTTAACTTCTTTTTCACCCGAGATATCGATGGTAATCATGTCTTTATCAACATTATGGAGCCTTAATTTCAACTCTTTAATGTTCATGATTAAACCAGCGACATCTTCCCGAACTCCAGCAACGGTTGAAAATTCGTGTAAGACACCGTCGATCTTGATTGAAGTAACCGCAGCGCCTTGAATCGAAGATAATAAAATCCTTCGCAGGGCATTACCCAACGTTGTGCCATAGCCTCGCTCCAAGGGAGAGGCCACAAACTTACCATAAGTGTTAGTATGGCTTTCCTTTTCAATCTCTAAATATTTGGGGCGAATGAGGGTTCTCCAATTTCTTGCAACTAATTCAGAAATCATGTTTGTAAGCCTCCAACTTAAAGTAACAGTTTAACTATTTAGAATACAATTCAACGATTAATTGCTCGTTGATGGGCATGGTAACGGTGCTACGCTCCGGTAAAATTTTAATCGAACCTTTCAGTTCATCTTTATTGAGTTCTAGCCAATCGGGTATGCCACGCCGATCTACCGATTCCATCGATTTTAAAATGCGATCCATTTTTTTGCTCTTCTCGCGGAGTGTTACAACATCACCGGCTTTAACCCCATACGAAGGGACATTAACACCACGATCATTCACATTAAAATGCCCATGCCGAATCAGCAACCTAGCTTCGGTACGAGAATTAGCAAAGCCTAAACGGTACACCACATTGTCGAGTCGTCTTTCTAAAAATTGAATAAGGTTGTCACCCGTAACCCCTTTTTGATTTTCGGCCTTATGAAAGGTAAGACGAAAAGGTTGTTCAACTAGGCCATACATCCGTTTAACTTTTTGCTTCTCTCTTAATTGAGTACCATACTCTGAAAACTTCATATGGGTTTGACCATGTTGACCGGGCGCATAAGGGCGCCGCTCAATCGCACATTTTTCAGTATAACAACGATCTCCCTTGAGAAATAATTTCAAGCCTTCACGCCGACAAAGTTTACAAGCTGGTCCACGATATCTTGACATAATACTTAAACCCTTCTCTTTTTAGGAGGACGACAACCATTATGGGGAATAGGCGTCACATCTTTGATACTGCTAACGCGAACCCCTGCATTGCCTATCGCTCGCAGTGCCGATTCACGCCCCGAACCCGGGCCTTTTACAAACACAACCGCCGCCCTGAGGCCACATTCCACAGCAGCACGAACGGCTTCTTCAGCGGCTAACTGAGCTGCAAAGGGAGTGCTCTTTTTAGAACCCTTAAAACCTTTGGTCCCAGCCGATGCCCAACTGATAACATTGCCACTTGGATCTGTGACTGTGATAACCGTATTATTAAAAGTCGCTAGAATATGAATCACACCCTGGCTCACATTCCTAATCGTCTTTTTCTTTTTACGCTTAGCCGGTTTTTTAACTTCAGTCGGCTGTTCTTGCGCATTAACGGGTGCTTCTTCTGCCATTGGAATTCCTCATCATCCTTTATTTAGCGGTTGGTGCCTTCTTTTTACCGGCCACGGTTTTACGAGGCCCTTTGCGAGTGCGTGCATTCGTACGCGTACGTTGCCCTCGCGTGGGCAAGCTCTTACGATGCCGACTCCCACGATAACTACCTAAATCAACCAACCGTTTGATGTTTAAGGTGATCTCACGACGTAAGTCACCTTCTACTTTAAAATTATCATCGATGTAGCGACGGATCTGATTGACCTGAGCATCAGTTAATTGTTCAGCACGCAACGCAGCGTCAATTTGAGTTTCACGCAAAATTTTATTAGCTCGAGTTTTGCCAATCCCAAAAATGTAGGTCAAGGCAATGGGAAGTTTCTTTTTATTTGGAATATCAACGCCGGCTATTCTTGGCATATTCTTTTTACCCTTGTCGTTGTTTGTGTCGTGGATTTTCACAAACCACGCGCACGATACGTTTACGACGAACAATTTTACATTTTCGACAAATCTTTTTTACAGACGAACGAACTTTCATAAATTACTCTCATCATCAAAAAATCGGTTGGTGAGATTGCTTCTCCGCCAGAGGCGGATCGCAATGACATACCACTCTATTTCCCACGATAAATAATACGGCCTCGCGTTAAATCATACGGCGACAGTTCAATTTTTACTTTGTCTCCGGGCAAGATTTTTATAAAATGCATTCTCATCTTGCCCGAAACATGAGCCAATACTTTATGCCCATTTTCAAGCTCTACCCTAAACATCGCGTTCGGCAGGGGCTCGAGAACGGTTCCTTCAACTTCAATGGCTTCCTCTTTGGGCATAGTTTTATCGGTTCAAAAAGGCCGGTAACTTACATTGTTAAGGCCATTTAGTCAAGAGTTCAGGCCCATTTTCTGTAATTAATACCGTGTGTTCAAAATGAGCCGAGAACTTGTGATCTTTGGTTACTACCGTCCAACCATCTTTTTGCAATTCTACTTCATGGGTGCCCAAATTGAACATCGGCTCAATGGCTAAAATCATCCCCGCCTTAAGTCGCATCCCCGTACCTGCCACCCCAAAATTGGGGACTTGGGGGTCTTCGTGAAGCTTGGTCCCAATACCATGACCTACATATTCCCGCACTACCCCATAACCATATTGGTCTGCTACCGCTGAAATGGCGGCCCCAATATCAAATAAACGCTTGCCAGGGTGCATTTGTTCCACACCAGTTAAAAGCCCTCTTTGCGTCCGCTCCAAAAGCTGTTGAACCTCCGGGGATACTTTACCCACCGCAAAAGTATAGGCCCCATCACCATAATAGGCCTCCCAAATGGCCCCACAATCAACCCCGATAATATCACCCTCTTGTAAAATCCGATCTTTGGAGGGGATGCCATGCACCACCTCATGGTTAATCGAAGTGCAAATGCTGGCCTTATAACCCAGGTAACCTTTGAAAGCAGGCTTACCACCGGCTTCGCGGATCCATTTTTCAGCCAATTGATCTAACTCGTAGGTACTCACCCCTGGCTTGATGTGCTCGGGCATGCGAGTCAGCACCGTGCTCACCATGCTAGCCGCCTTGCGCATCTTGGTGATTTCTTCAGCTGATTTAATGGTAACAGCCCCGCGGTTCATCGCACACTTCCATTAAGGGCTTTGAAAATAGCCTGTGTCACCTCTTCGGCAGGACCCAAGCCTTGAACGCGTTTTAAAATACCTTGCTTTTCATAAAATTGGACCAATGGTGCAGTTTGTTCACGAAAGGTTTTGAGCCGGTTTCGAATCGTGACTTCTTGATCGTCATCGCGTTGATAAAGTTCGCCCCCACAGACATCGCATTTCCCTGCTATTTTAGGGGGGGAATATTTTAAGTGATGAATATTCCCACAGCCGCGGCAAGTTCTGCGCCCTGATAATCTTTGCACTAAATCTTCTTCGGCAACATCAAGTTGCAAAACTGCATCGATTTTTTGGTGGTCACGGGCCAGCACCTTATCAAGCTCTTGGGCCTGAACTAAGGTACGAGGAAAACCGTCTAAAATAAACCCACCCGCACAATCAGTATTTTTGAGCCTTTCCTCGATCAGCCCTATAACCACAGAATCAGGCACCAAAGCCCCTGAAGTAATATAGCGTTCGGCCTGCAATCCCAGCGGAGTTTTATGGCGACGAGCTTCGCGCAACATGTCACCGGTTGAAATTTGAGGAATTTTAAATTTGTTTTGGATTTGCTTGGCCTGAGTGCCTTTGCCCGCCCCGGGTGGACCTAATAAAATAAGCCGCATGAGATTTGCTAACCTCTTCTTCCTTTAAATCGCCCAACCTTGGCACCCAAAAACCCATCGTAATTTCGACTCATCAAATGAGCCTCGATTTGCGACACGGTATCCATCGCCACACCGATCATAATCAAAACACTGGTACCACCAAAAGTTGTGGCAATCGAACTGGGGATTCTGAAATAGGCCGTTAAAATTTGGGGAAGCAAGCAAATGCCAGTAATGTAAAGACCGCCAATTAAGGTGGTGCGAATTAAAACCCGATCGATGAATTCAGCCGTGGCTTTGCCAGGTCTGATCCCTGGAATATAGCCACCATTTTTTTGGATATTTTCAGCCATATTGCTTGGGTTAAGAGTGACCGCTGTGTAAAAATAACAAAAGAAAATAATAAGCCCCCCAAATAAGGCTAAATGCAAAGGGCCTGAAGTTAAATTGCCGGCTATATTGCGCACAATATTATTATCCCAAAAGCTAGCCATCGTAGCAGGAAACATAATTAAAGAAGAAGCAAAGATGGCTGGAATAACCCCGGCCATATTCAGTTTTAATGGGAGGTGGCTGGATTGAGCACCAAAGATTTTTCGACCCACCACCCGTTTGGCATATTGAATGGGGATGCGGCGTTGCCCTCTTTCAAAAAATAAAATGATGTAAGAAACACCAAAAACAAAGGCTGCTAAAAAGATGAGGCCAAAGGCCCCACCAAATTGGCCTTGGGTTGCAATAGAATCTTGTAAGGCTTGGGGAATACCGGTCACAATACCTCCAAAGATAATCAGCGAAATTCCATTACCAATACCACGTTCGGTAATTTGTTCTCCTAACCACATAAGAAAACAAGTGCCCGCCGTCAAAGTGGTAACCGTCAACAAATAATAAGACCACCCGCCAACCCCCGGCAGCAACACCTTTTGTTGTTCTAAGCCAAAACTGATGCCAAACCCTTGGATAAGACAAATCAGCACCGTACCATAACGAGTGAGTTGGGTAATTCGTTTGCGACCGGCATCGCCTTCTTTGGAAAGTTTTTCTAAGGCAGGGACAGCAACCGTTAACAATTGGAAGATAATCGATGCGGTAATGTAGGGCATGATGCCCAAAGCAAAAACCGACAATCGTTCAAAGGCACCACCCGAAAACATATTAATGATGTCAAAAACGGTGCCCTTACCCACTAAATCAGTCAATGCTTTGGGGTTGATCCCAGGAGTAGGAACAAAGACCCCCAGCCGGTAAATCCCCAGCATTAAGAGAGTAAAAAACAGGCGACTCCTTAATTCGGGCAGTCTGGTAATATTTGCTATCGAAGAAGCCAATTTTAGAACCTCAAGAAATCTCTGCTGTACCGCCGGCTTGTTTGATCTTAGCTAATGCCGTTTTAGAAAAATGTTTAGCTTTAATCGTTAATGGGACCTTGAGTTCACCTTCACCTAAAACTTTAAGTCCACTTTCCACTTTTTTAATTTTTCCAATCTCTTGCAAATACGCAATATCAACAACTTTACCTTGCGGTACCAGGTTTAAATCTTTCAAATTAATAATGGCGTAGGTTTTGCGAAAAATATTAGTAAACCCCGATTTTGGAACCCGCCGCACCAAAGGCATCTGCCCACCTTCAAAGGATTTTTTATGGTAACCACCAGCGCGCGATTTTTGCCCCTTGTGACCTCGCCCTGAAGTTTTGCCCAAACCACTACTTTCGCCACGCCCTAAACGTTTGCGAGTTTGATTGGCACCAGCCGGGGCTTCTAAATGTTGTAATAACTTAGCCATAAATTCCTACTTAGCAGACTTGGCTGCTTTCTTCTTGGTTGGGGTTGATTTTCTTTTTGCCACGGTTTGTTTAGGTTTAGCCTGAACCGTATTTTTTTCGGGCAATGCACCTAATTGATAAGTCGATAAGGGTTTAACTTTGGGAATGTCTTTTTCGGAAATGACTTTATAGTTCAGCAAATGACAAACCTTTTTTGCCATCCCCAAAGTAGCCGGGGTTGCCTTAAGATACTTAACCTGGTGTCGCCTATTGAGCCCCAAACTCAGCAAAACTTTTTTTTGCGCGCGGTTTCTGGCAATGGCACTATGTATTTTTTCAACTTGTAGTATGTCGGCCATAAAATTTCCTAGCTAGCCTTTCGTAGCTTTTGCACTTCTTCGGGTGACTGTAACTGTAGCAATGCTTGCATCGTTGCTTTTAAAACATTGTGTTGATTGTTGGTACGAATACACTTGGTCAAAACATTATGATAACCCGCAGATTCTAAGATAGCCCGCATGGTGACACCAGCAATAATTCCCGTCCCTGGTTTGGCTGGCTTTAAGATAACAAGACCTGCTCCATAACGACCCGTCACTTCATGAGGGATGGTGCTGCCTGTCGCAATGGGAACCTTGACCAAACGATGTTTTGCTGACTCGGTTGCCTTGCGAATGGATTCTGGAACTTCATTGGCTTTACCCAACCCAACCCCCACATGGCCATTACCATCGCCCACTACAACGAGGCTTGAAAAACTAAACCTGCGCCCACCCTTCACCACTTTTGCCACACGGCTAATGTGCACAATCTTTTCGGCTAAATTCAATTCATTAGGATTAATCGGTTTTGTCATATTAAAACTTTAGACCTCCGTCACGGACACCATCGGCTAACGCCTTTACACAACCATGATAACGATAACCATTGCGATCAAAAACAACCTGAGCAATTTTGGCTTGTTTGGCACGTTCGGCAACCAGCTTGCCCACTTGGGTAGCAAAGTCTTTATTACAATGTGCAGCTTTCAATTCTTTTTCTACCGTTGAGGCTGCAACAATCGTACGCCCTTGGGTATCATCGACTAACTGGGCGTAAATATGTTTTCCGCTACGAAAAATAGTCAGCCGTGGCCGGGTGTCAGTACCCTGCACCTTCTTACGAATGCGCAATTTTCGGCGTTTCCACATGTCTTTTTTAGCAAGTGCCATAAAAAATCCTTTATAATCTTTTAGTCGATGCTCAAAAATGCCCAGACACAAGGCGCCTACGAAACTGCAACCGCAGCGTACATGGAAGTACGTGAGGATTGCAGTTTCGTAGGCAACGCCGTAGATGGGCGTTTTTCAGCATCGACACTATTTAGCCGCGGTTGCTGCTGCTTTACCCGCCTTTCGACGAATTACTTCTTCGACATATTTAATACCCTTACCTTTGAAAGGTTCAGGCTTTTTAAGCGAACGAACATTGGCTGCAAACTGCCCCACTTTTTGTTTATCAAAGCCTTGAATCACCAAGTGGGTTTGTTTCTCAACCGTAACTTTAACTCCATCGGGAACAGGGACATCCACCGGATGAGAAAATCCCAATGAAAATAAAAGCGACTTGCCCTTTAATTCAGCTCGATAACCTACCCCATTGATGTCTAATTCTCGAGAAAACCCTTTGGATACGCCATTAATCATGTTCATGACTAAGGCCCGTACTAAACCATGTTTAGCTCTCACTTCTTGGGCTTCGGTTTCGCGAAGTATTTGCAGGATATTGCCTTCAATTTTCAATTGCACACCCGCAGGTAAAGCAAAATTAAGCTTGCCCAAGGGGCCTTCAACCAAAACCACCCCTTCTTTAAGAGCAACCTTAACCTTATCAGGAATTGTAATCGGCATCTTTCCTATACGTGACATTTCTTAACACCTTAAATTAATATAAAATCTATTTTCATGAACCTCTTAAAAAACTCCAGATGCAAGGCAGTCTGCAAATTTGCGACGCAGGCGTACTAGGAAGTACGCTGAGGAGCTAAATTTGCAGACAACGCAGCAGATGGACTTTTTAAGAGGTTCATCACCAAACCTTACAAAGATATTCGCCACCAACTTTATGTTCAGCAGCTTGTTTATCTGTTAAAACACCGCGAGGTGTCGTATAAATCCCAATGCCTAAACCACTCCGCACGGGCGCAATTTCATGAGCTTTAATATAAACTCGACGCCCCGGGCTGCTTACACACTGTAAATAACGAATGGCCCCGGTATGGCCCCGTGCATATTTTAGATTGATCTCTAAAATATTTTGTTTCTTATCAGCAACCGTTTGAAAATCTCGAATAAAACCTTCTGTTTTTAAAATCTCTGCTACTTTGGCGGTTAGCTTGGAAGCTGGAAGCTTTATTTTGAGTTTCCTCGCCTTTAAACCGTTACGGATTTGAGTTAACATGTCTGCTAGCGGATAATTGACCATATCATTTTACCAACTTGATTTAGTGACCCCTGGAATTTCTCCACGGTTAGCCCTCAAACGAAAGCAAAGCCTACACATATCAAACCTGCGTAAATAAGCGCGGGGCCTACCACAGAGAGGGCATCGATTATATTTTCTAACTTTAAACTTAGGCTTACGTTTTGATTTAATAATGATGGATGTTTTAGCCATAATTAATTCCTAAAAGGGACTCCTAAATTTTTTAAAAGACTTTTAGCCTCGGGGGTTGTTTTAGCGGTGGTAACTAATGAAACGTTAAGACCGTAAACTTTACTGACATTATCAAAATTAATTTCAGGAAAAATAATTTGTTCTTTAATGCCTAAAGTATAATTGCCATCATTATCAAACGCCTTACCTGAAACCCCTCTAAAATCACGAACCCGTGGCAATGAGATATTGATGAGGCGGTATAAAAACTCCCACATCAAGCGTTTGCGCAAGGTCACTCGACAACCAATGGGTTGGCCTTGGCGTAATTTAAAATTAGAAATAGCCTTTTTAGCCCGAGTAATAACCGGTTTTTGACCTGTAATGTCAGCAATCTCTTTGGCCACGGTATCAAGAATTTTGGCATTTTGCACCGCTTCAGATACGCAAGCATTAATGACTATTTTTGACAAATTAGGAACCTGCATGGCGTTGCTATAATTAAATTCCTTCATCAATGCAGGAATCACATCTGCTTTATATTTTTTTTCTAATTCAGATAACGTTCTCAAGCCTTCACCTTCTTGCTTTTAGTCGACTCTTTTTCTGGGGCTGCATCTGCTGTCTTTTTTAAGTTTGACAGATGAATGGTAGCCTCTTTTTCAATAATTCCACCCTGCTTTAATTGGGCATTGGGTTTGGTGTGTCGTTTAACGAGGTTGATCTTTTCTACCACCGCCCGATTTTGTTCTCGCAATATCTTTAAGACCACGCCCGTCTTACCACGATCTTTTCCTACCATGATCTCGACGGTATCGTTTCGTTTAATATCTTTGCGAGCCTTATTTAACATGAACTTCTCCTTAACTGTTGATGCTCAAAAATGCCCAGATACAAGGCGCCTGTAAAAGTGCAACCGGAGCGTACTTCAAGTACGTGAGGATTGTAGTTTTGCAGGCAACGCAGTAGATGGGCGTTTTTCAGCATCAACTAGATAACCTCCGGTGCTAGCGAGATTATCTTCATATACTTTTTTGCCCGCAACTCTCTAGCCACTGGCCCAAAGATACGCGTACCTAAAGGTTCACCTTTGTCGTCGATCAACACCACGGCATTATCATCAAAGCGAATATAACTGCCATCGCTTCGTCTCACTTCTTTATGTAAACGCACAATAACGCCTTTCTTAACATCGCCCTTCTTAACTTTGGCATCGGCTGAGGCTTCTTTAACCGACACGACAATTTTGTCCCCTAGCGTGGCATAGCGCCTTTTTGTGCCCCCCAGCACTTTAATACAAAGGAGCTTCTTAGCCCCGGTGTTATCGGCCGAATTGAGTAAAGTTTCTTGTTGAATCATGAATCAATCTCACTTACTTCAGTTAACCCTGCAGTCTTTGATTTTTCTAAAATTTTATTAACCACCCAACGTTTACGTGCCGACAATGGCCTGGATTCGGCAATTTCTACCTTGTCGCCTATTTTACAAGCATTGGCTTCGTCGTGGGCCATAAATTTTTTCTTTAAGCGAATGAATTTTTTAAATTCACGATGCTTAACCAAGCGCCGCACCTGAACGACCACGGTTTTTTGCATTTTGTCGCTCACCACAATGCCAATTTTTCTTTTAGTGATTTTCTTTTCAGCCATAAAGGAAACCTATAATAACTTGAATTGTTGTGGACCTCTAAAAATGACCCAGATGCAAGGCGCCCGCAAAGACGCGACCGGAGCGTATATGGAAATACGTGAGGATCGCGGCTTTGCGGGCAACGCAGCAGATGGGTTATTTTTAGAGGTCCACATGAGTTTTTTCTTCCTGTCTTTGTCGCAACAACGTCTTTACTCTCGCAATGTCTCGCCTAATTTCAGGCAAACGGTGCGTTTTTTCTAACTGCCCCAATTTTGCTTGGAGACTTAGCTTAAAACGCTCCTCGACTAATTCTTTTGCGAGGACTTTTAATTCGCTTAAATCTTTTTTATTTAAATCAGCTGGCTTCAACATAACCTTCTCTCAATACAAGTTTCGTTCGAATGGGTATTTTATGAGCCGCCAATGTTAAAGCTCGCTTGGCAATGCTCGCATCAACCCCTTCCATTTCAAACAAGATCCTACCCGGACGAACCACCGCCACCCAGGCTTCAACCGCACCTTTACCTTTTCCCATTCGCACTTCAGCGGGCTTTTTGGTGATGGGTTTGTCGGGAAATACTCGAATCCACAGCTTGCCACCTCGCTTCACATGACGAGAGATGGCAATACGGCCGGCTTCAATTTGCCGGGCACTAATGCGGCCACATTCTACGGCTTGCAAAGCAAAATCACCGAAACTCAAATTGCAACCGCGATGCGCTTCGCCCCGCATCCTTCCCTTCATCTGCTTGCGATATTTAACTTTCTTGGGCATTAACATAAAAATTCCTTGCTCTTATTACGCGTTCGCCGCGGTCTCTAAAATATTGCTGATCTTCTGACTATTGCGCAAACGGCCTAAAGCTACATCACCTTTATAAATCCAAACCTTCACCCCAATAAGGCCATAAGTGGTGTGGGCTTCGGCCAAGGCATAATCGATATCGGCGCGCAACGTATGCAAAGGCACGCGGCCTTCTCGGTACCATTCGGTACGAGCCATTTCAGCACCACCCAAACGACCTGCCACCATAATTTTAATACCCAAGGCACCCATTTTTAGAGTCGATTGAACGGCTTTTTTCATGGCGCGACGATAAGAAACTCTCTTTTCTAATTGCATAGCCACATTTTCAGCCACCAATTGGGCATCAAGTTCGGCTTTGCGTACTTCTTGAATATCGACATAAAGTTCGTTCTTGGTTAAACTTTGCAATTCTTCACGCAAGGTATCAATGCCTGCACCTTTTTTACCAATAACCAAGCCGGGCCTAGCCGTGTGAATAATGATTTTAATTTTATTGGCCGCACGTTCAATTTCGATTTTAGAAACACCTGTACTATATAATTTAGCCTTAATGAGTTTGCGAAACTTGATATCTTCGTGAAGATATTCCGAATATTTTTTACTGGCAAACCACTTCGACAACCAGGGTCGGTGTACGCCAAGACGAAATCCAATCGGGCTTGTCTTTTGTCCCATAATTTTTACCTTTTATCCTATCTCCAGTTCAATATGACTCATTTTTTTCAAAATCGGCGAGGCCATCCCGCGCGCCCGTGGCATAAACCGTTTCATGGTTGGGCCCTGATTAACTTCGACCTTTTGAACGACTAAACGATCAGGGTCGTACCCCCCTTTTTGTTCGGCATTAGCAATCGCCTGCCGGATCAACTTAATAAAATCTTTAGCTACATATTTGTTGCAAAACATGAGTTGATTTAAAGCGGCTTGCACTTTCTTGCCACGGATCATATCCGCGACTAATCTAGCTTTGCGGGGTGTCACTCTTAAATATCTAATTTTAGACTTTACTGACATTTTATTGCTCTCTTTTTCTCTTTCTATTTAGCCAAGTTACGATTTAGCCGCCGGTGCCGCTACTTTTCGATCGCCCGAATGTACCCTAAAAGTACGCGTTGGCGAAAATTCACCTAGCTTATGCCCCACCATATTTTCAGTGACATAAACCGGAATAAACTGTTTGCCATTATGAACCGCCAGGGTCATGCCGACAAATTCTGGAGTTATGGTAGACCGGCGCGACCAAGTTTTGATAACCTTCTTGCTATTTTCTTTCAAGGCCGTCTCCACCTTTTTCAAAAGGTGTTCATCGGCAAAAAAACCTTTTTTAAGCGACCTAGGCATTGGACTTCCTTCTTGCAATGCGGAACTTATCCGTACGTTTATTGTTTCTTGTTTTATAACCTTTTGCTGGAGTACCCCAGGGGCTTTGTGGATGGTTACCACCCTTACTACGACCTTCACCACCACCATGAGGATGATCAACCGGGTTCATGGCCATCCCGCGCACTGTTGGGCGAATCCCTAGCCAACGAGTTTTGCCGGCTTTGCCGATCGCAATATTAACATGCTCAGGGTTACTGACCGCCCCAATCGTGGCACGGCATTTAATTAAAACTTTTCGAGTTTCTCCCGAGGGCATTTTGATGATGGCATAGCCACCTTCTTTTCCCAAAAGTTGTGCAAAGGCCCCCGCACTGCGGACCAATTGCCCACCATGGCCGGGCTTAAGCTCGATATTATAAAGATTGGTTCCCATGGGGATATTTTCTAAAAGAAGACAATTGCCTGGTAAAATATCGGCATCTTCTGCAGAAATGACCGTTTGACCAACGCGTAAACTTTGCGGAGCAATGATATAACGTTTTTCGCCATCACTATAATGCAAGAGGGCTATCCTAGCTGAACGATTAGGATCATAGTCGATGTGGGCAACTTGGGCTGCAATGCCAATCTTATTACGCTTATAATCGATGATGCGATATTTGCGTTTATGACCACCACCAATATGTCGACAAGTAATTCGCCCATTGGCGTTACGACCACCGGTTTTGGAAAGACCCACGACCAGGCTTTTTTCATAGCCGGTTCGGGTGATGCTATCAAAACCAGATACGGTCATGCCGCGACGGCCGGCACTGGTTGGTTTGTATTCTTTAATCAACATGGTTTCACCTTAAGACCTCTTGCATAACCTATTACGCGGTTTAATGGCTGCGTTGCGTACCCAAAAAATCCTCACGTATTTTCATATACGCTCCGGTTTTTTGGGGCCCCCGCGCCTTGCCCTTAAACCGCTCATGACGGTTATGCAAGAGGTCTTTTAAACATTTTCCAATAAGTCAATTTTTTCGCCTTTTTTGAGGGCAATAAAAGCCTTCTTCCAGTTGGATTTTTGGCCAATATTTTTCCCCACCCGAGCAAATTTCCCTCGGGTAATGGCAGTGCGCACCGACTCCACATGCACCTTAAAAGCTCCCTCAATGGCAGCCCTAATTTGATGCTTGGTAGCTTCACGAGCCACTTCAAAAGTGTATTGATGGAGCACTTCTTTTTGCAAAGTGCTTTTTTCCGTTAATAACGGACGCTTAATAATTTTCCAAAAATCTAACATCATAATAATCTCTGTTGTACATTTTCTAAGGCTGCACGAGTAAACACCAGCTGGTCATAATTACAAATATCAAAAACATTTAAGCCCGCGGCTAACAAAACTTTTACATTTTTTAAGTTACGAAAAGATCGTTGCACAAAATTATTTTTTTCGTTCAATACTAACAGCACTTTTTGTACTTTTAAATCGTCTAAAACTTTCTTAGCTGCCTTGGTTTTAAAGGCATCAAAGTGGACATCATCGATCACCAAAATGGCATTTTCTTTTTTCTTTAAAAGCAAGGCTGACTTCAACCCTTCAAGCCTCGCCTTAGCGGTAAGGCGATAAGAGTAATCTCGGGGATGAGGGCCGTGGGTACGGCCACCACCTATAAAAATAGGGGCACGAATATCACCGTGCCGCGCGTTGCCCGTACCCTTTTGCCGATAAATCTTGCGGGTAGAACCACTCACCTGCCCACGTGTTAGGGTGTCGTGATTACCTCTACGACGATTGGCCAACTGCATTTTGATGACATCGTAAAGCAAGGCCTTTTTAACCGGACCCGTAAAAACTTTTTCATTGAGCTCGACTTGCCCAACTTTTTTTCCACTTTGATTTAATAAATCAAGCATTGTCATAATAAAACCTTTAAGCTTGAGGAGCCGCTTCTGCAGGCGCGGTTTCTACTTTAGCTCGGGACTCAAAATCTTTATCTAATGCTTTAACAACGACTAAAGCATTTTTGCCACCTGGCACTGCACCTTGAATAAAAAGCCAATTTTGTTTGGGCAAAACCTTCAAGACGGTTAAATTTTCAATGGTTACTCTTTCATCCCCCATATGCCCGGGCATGCCCATATTTTTAAAAACTTTGGCCGGATAAGTACGCTGGCCAATCGAACCTGTCGTGCGATGAAAGCGAGAGCCATGAGCTCCCGGCCCACCCGCCTTACCACAGCGTTTAATAACCCCTTGGAAACCCTTACCCTTACTGATGCCGGTTACGTTCACCCGATCGCCTACTTTAAACAGATTAATGTCTAAGGTTTGGCCGGGCTGGAAAGACTCAACCGACGCTAAACGAATCTCTTTTAAATGGCGAAAGGCCTTCACATTCTTTTTAGCAAAGTGGCCACGGCTGGGACGATTAAGTTTATTGGCATCGGCTTCACCAAAACCAATTTGAATGGCCTCATAACCATCGTGAGCCCTGGTTTTCTTTTGCACCACGACACAAGGCCCTACTTCTAAAATGGTCACACCGACACAATCTCCTGAATCTAAAAAGACTTGCGACATGCCAATCTTTTTTCCCAACAGTCCCATTTTTAATTTAGTCTTACTTGCCATGGCATTATTCCTTAAACCATTTTAATTTCAACTTCGACCCCTGCGGCTAAATCAAGCCGCATCAGGGCATCGATGGTTTGTTGAGTGGGTTCTAAAATGTCTAAAAGTCGTTTGTGAGTGCGAATTTCAAATTGTTCTCGCGATTTTTTGTCGACGTGAGGTGAACGTAACACCGTATATTTTTCGATATTGGTTGGCAAAGGAACTGGGCCTGCGATACGCGCCCCGGTTCGCTTAGCGGTTTCAACAATTTCAGAAGTCGATTGATCAAGTAACCTATGATCAAAGGCCTTCAGTCGGATTCGAATTTTCTGCCCCTGATATTCATCTGCCATATAGAATCCTATTCTAGAATCTCCGTAATAACGCCGGCACCGACGGTGCGACCACCTTCACGGATAGCAAAACGTAATTCTTTCTCCATCGCGATCGGGGTGATCAATTCTACTTCCATCGTCACGTTATCACCTGGCATTACCATCTCTACTCCTGCTGGCAATGTCACCACTCCCGTCACGTCGGTTGTCCTAAAATAAAACTGCGGCCGATATCCCTTGAAAAATGCCGTGTGCCGACCACCTTCTTCTTTCGTCAAAACATACGCCTCGGCCTTAAACTTCTTGTGCGGCGTGATACTCTTTGGCTTCGCTAATACCTGG
>JACPFA010000039.1 GCA_016183235.1 Deltaproteobacteria bacterium | reverse complement strand
AATACTTGTAAGCCTTTTTTATCTTTGAAAATAGTCCAGAATAAATAACTTGTTTTACGCCATCTCGGCGCTTCTCACCCTCTCCCTGGCCCTCTCCCCTCGAGGGAGAGGGGAAAAGAGGGTTTTTAGAGGTGCCCTTAATAAATAATGTCTCAGTTTTTAGTAGAGAGAGCTTGGATCATTGAGGAAGCCATCGCTGGAGCAGCGGGGCCCCCAATGAGAATTAGCAGGCATGGAAAACCGCGGCCCATGTCATCCCTGCGAAGGCAGGGACCCATGATGGGGAACGCGGAAGGCTTCCATGCCTGCTAATTCCATTAGGGTCGCTGCGGAAGCGCGGCTGACGAAATGATCCAAGCTCTCTCTACTAAAAACTGAGACATTATACTTCCTTAAAATACTCTCTTGACCTTTGCTCACCTCAGGCCGAGAATGACCCAGTTTTTTCTGGAGGGAGGCCTGCCTTATGCTCGAATTTTTTAAAAATCTAACTCAATTCGAATTCATGCCTCACGGCCACTGTTATTTTTGGAAACCCGAAATTTTGTGGCTTCACGTTAGCTCGGATATTCTCATTACTCTAGCCTATTATTCAATTCCCTTCACCCTTGCCTGGTTTGTCTTAATTCGTAAAGATATGCCCTTTCGAAAAATATTTGTTCTGTTTGCAATCTTCATCTTTGCCTGTGGTACCACCCATATCATGGATGTTTGGACCACCTGGAGTGGGGCTTATCGCATTGAAGGTTTGGTAAAGGCCTTCACTGCCCTTGTGTCTATCTTAACCGCCACAGTCTTATTGTCTTATCTGCCCACTATCTTGCAGCTGCCCGCCCCACGTGAACTAGAAACCACCAACCGCAAACTCCAAAACTTAGCTATTGAAAGTCAAAAAAAGGCCTCTGAGCTGGCTATTGCTAATCAAGAATTAGAACGATTTAACGAAGCCGTAGTGGGGCGTGAAGAAAGGATTGTTGAACTGAAAAAAGAAATTAACCAATTATCTCAACAATTAGGCCACCCCGAACCTTACAAAGTTTACGAATAACGAACGGCGCTAAAAGGTTGTATCACATGAATCTGCGGTTAAAACTTTCCTTGGTTTTATCTTCTTTTGTGCTAATCCCTTTTGCACTCACCTCCTATTTTTATTATCAAAATTTCAAAAACACCATTACTCAAAAAACCTTTGAGCGTCTGAACAAAATCACTTCTTTAACGAGTCATGGTATCTCTGAATATCTCCGTAGCAACTTGCATCTATTTCGGTCTTTTGCCAGCAGGCCTTCCCTTAGCCGAGGTTTGCTTAATCTTAGAGTTGGCAATTCTTATCTCAAACCTTCGCTCCGCACGAGCTTGCAAGAGGCTTTAAAGGGGCAATCTGATTTAAAAAAAATGAGTGTACTTGATTTTAAGGGGAAAATTATTGTCTCCACTGATTTTAATTCAGAAGGAAAATCTTACCCGCTTTGGAAATATCTGACACTAGCCAAGGAACAAACGGTCTATTTTTTGATGTCAGAAGAGGCTAATCTTACTCCGCGTCTTTACCTGGCCGGGCCTATTTTACAGAACGGTCAACCTGCGGGGGTTTTGGTGATTGAAAGTGGGGTAGAAAACCTTTTGAAAATTTTAGCTGAGATTAGTGCCCTGGGCAATCATGCAAGCGTTGCCTTAATTTGGCGCGATGAAAGACAAAATGCGCTAACTTTTCTTGCCCCCACTTCCCTGTCTTCCCAACAAAAAGGTGAATTTGTAAAATTTTTAGGCCAAACCAATGCCTCTGCAAATTTTATAGCTACCAAGAATATTACGGCCACACCTTGGATCTTTGCCGCCAAAATGAATGAAGAATACTTTTTAAGAGAAGTGAACAAAATAAAAAACAAAATTTGGATCTTGGGCGGGGTTATTCTGTTGATTCTTTTTATAAGCAATCTCTTTCTTCGCCAACAACTTTTAAAACCTCTGCTCGAACTCAGCTTTTTAACGAGTAAGGTAAGAGAACAACACCCTGATTTTGTCCAACCCATGCTATTAATCCAAAGCGGCCGGAAAGATGAAATTGGAAAACTAGCCTTGGCAATTAAAGACATGAC
The DNA here is from genome assembly GCA_016183235.1 of Deltaproteobacteria bacterium. Lineage (NCBI taxonomy): Bacteria > Pseudomonadati > Myxococcota > Myxococcia > Deltaproteobacteria bacterium. Next base: position 52,116 of record JACPFA010000039.1, on the reverse strand, counting down.
ACAAGAACTCGTTTCCACCCAAAAGGCCCTAGAAGAAAAAGTGCAACACCGAACTCAAGCCCTGCAAAAACAAACCGAACAACTCATCGCTTCACGCCGTGCAGCGCTTAATTTAGTAGAAGATACTTTGTTAGCTAAAAAAGCCGTCGAAACCACTCAACACGAGCTACAACAAGCCAAAGATGAATTAGACCTTCGGGTTCAAGAACGCACCCAACAATTAAAACAAAGTGAAGAACGTTTTAAAAAGGCCAACGAAGAATTGAGATATGCCAATCAAATGAAATCGGCCTTCATTTCGATGGTGTCGCATGAACTTCGCACCCCACTTTCGGCTATGAAATCTGGGATCGACATTATGCTCGAAGAAATTGAAGGGCCCATTAATACCTCGCAACATGAAACCCTCACGATCGCCAAACGCAATATTGATCGCTTGGCTAGGCTCATTAGTAATGTACTCGACTATTCAAGGCTTGAAGCGGGCAAAATGGAAATGTTTTATGAAGACACCAACCTCAATGAGGTTTTTGAAGAAATTTGCCACAGTGTAGAACCTGAGATTATGCAAAAAAATCTTCATTTGATTCGAGAGTTCCCACTAACATCCCTCATCGTTAACTGTGATGCGGATAAAATCAAACAAGTGCTGTTGAACTTGTTAAACAATGCCATCAAGTTCACGGAACATGGCACGATTACAGCAAGAATGGTGCAAGAAAATGACATGGTAAAATTAGAAATTGAAGACACAGGGGTGGGCATTCCTACCCAAGATCATGAAAAGATTTTTGAAATGTTTGGCCAATCTTTAAGCCGAGGCATTTGGAAAACTGGCGGCTCGGGGGTAGGCCTAGCGGTTACCCGATTAATCGTGCAAGAACACAAAGGCAAAATTGCTTTAACCAGCGAACCTGGCAAAGGGTCGGTTTTTAAGGTTTGGATTCCTCTGGATTCGCAAGCACGCGCTCAAGTTCACTAAGCAGATATTTAGGATCATAGGGCTTATTAATAATACCTTCGGGCCACAGGTTGGTCAACTCGGGCCACTCCTTAACATTATAAGAGGTGAAAAATAATACGGGGATCTTGCTTAATTCGGGATCGGCTTTTAAAGTATAAAAAATCTCAATTCCCGAAATATCGGGCAAAAGAAGATCTAGCAAAATTGCATCGGGGCAAACTTCTCGGATATGGTCAATGGCGCCTTTGCCCTCAAAATAACTATAAACTTCATAGCCCTTTGACCGAATCCATTTTTCAGTCAAACGCACAAGCTCTACTTCATCATCGATAATTAATACCTTCATAAATATCGGCCCAAATATGTGTTCAATAGCGTTTCAGAATTGCTCTTAATCAAGGCGGGAGCAGAATTTTGTCGGAGGCGTACTTTGATGTACGTCGGAGACTAAATTCTGTTCCCAACGCAGAGTAAGAGCAATTATGAAACGCGGAACTGCGGAGAGGGTGGGAGTCGAACCCACGATCCGCTTGCGCGGATACCTGATTTCGAGTCAGGCGCCTTCGGCCACTCGGCCACCTCTCCAAAAATTTTCGTAAGAAAATTTTTCCTCTATTTTCGATTTTCCATTTTCCAGTGCCAAAATTTTGAAAAAAATAGCATAAGAAAATCAAAAATAGTTGACCAAAGTCAGTATCTTCTACCCACTAAAGTCATGACCAGAAAACTCCGAAACTCTATACGAAAATTTTATCAAACAATACAAGCAGTTAAATCAGGCCCACTACGCCGCTTATCCTCTTGAAGTTCTACCTCAAGACCCGGCCCCTCTTGTTGAAAAAAAAATAAGATTTTTCAATTTATTGATTGTAATTTTTTTCGAAGTGGTTCATGAAGGGTTTAAACTTTAGTCCAACCTCATTAAAAGCCTGGACCTTTCAAAATTTAATTTTTCGTCAACAAGGAGGATGTGTCATGCAATCCATCAAGGTGTTATTTATTCCCCTTTTTTCAATTTTAACCCTTTTACCCGCTTCGGCCTTTGCCATTGATTATTTCCATATCGATTTAGAAGAAGCTTATCTGCAAGATGTAGATGATCAATTCTCCGACGGCGTGCCGGTACCCGCTAGTTTTATCGACCCAAGCAAAAACCCCAATATTGATCTCGCTACTGACTCTGAAGTTGTGGTCACTTTTGTCGATGAAACAGCAGGCTACCACAATAGCTTCGGTTATTTTACCTATGATGATACCAACGGTGACACGATCATCACCCCAGACGAAATCATTACCCAAGAAATTATTTTCTCCGATGTAGATTTTGGCGTGCTTGCAACGGGCGACTCTGCCAATATCGGCAGTTTCCCAGGCGGGACTCACATTGGTTTTTTTATCCATCCCGATGGCAACCCTGATATTACCTATTATAGTGTTGCTTCACTTAACAGTGATGGCATTCGCCGAGTTGCCCAAACCGTAGGTGGTTCTAATGATCAAATCATTGTTGGGTTCGAAGATCTCCCCTGGGATAGTCCGGCCGATGCCGACTATGATGACGTTATTTTCACTTACTTTGTAGAAGAAATAGAAATTGAAAATGAGGCTTGTGAGGATAAATTATGGCATTTCGATACTGAGAACAACGCCAACGATGTGGGCAATGATCCCGCTATCCTTTATTCTGTCGATGTCACAACGGGTGAAGCTACCGAAAGCACTCATTATCACAATGTCTTTGCTGCTTCCCTTGCTGCCGATGCCGATGGCAATCTTTATGGTTTGCTCATCATCAATAATAAAACCAAACTCGTTAAATTACTCCCGGGTGAATCTTATGAATTGATTGGTTTTACAGGTATCCCCGGCAGCGTTAATTCGCTGGCCTTTGGCCCTGATGGTACTCTCTATGCTATCAATGATCAAAATGACGACCTCTACACCCTCGATCTTACTACGGGTGCTGGGACCTTATTGAAAAATTACACCGAGAATTATTTTTCCGGCGGAGACTTGGTTATCAACGATGATGATCAGATTGTTTATGTAAGAACCAACGGCAATGTTTTAATCATTGAACTTTCTGACCTCGACAGCGTTACCAAGGTAGAAGAAAATCCACTACCCTCCAATCGCAATTTTACCAGCATGGCCTTACTAGATGGAGTCTATCACCCCTTGTCTCGCGATACGGATCAATATTTCTCGTTTACCATTGTAGACGGCGTATCAGGCCCTGCCTTGGTATGGTCTTTTGTGGATGAAGACTCAGGGCCGTTTAGTTTTGGGGATGCAGCTAGTTGCCCTGCCACTAGCGAGCCAAAAGTTACGATTTGTCACTGTGAAGACCCTAACGCACCTGGCAATAATAACGGGCCTGACCAATGTCAGACCTTGACCTTGAGTCCACAAGGTGCCGCTAGCCATTTACAAAATCACGAATTTGACTATGAGGGTGCATGTGTAGAACCAACGCCTACACCTACTCCGACGGTACCACCTTCACCAACACCTACACCCACTCCGACGGTACCACCTTCACCAACACCTACACCCACTCCGACGGTGCCACCTTCACCAACACCTACACCTACTCCGACGGTGCCACCTTCACCAACACCTACACCCACTCCGACGGTACCACCTTCACCTACGCCTACGCCTACGCCTACTCCAACGGTGCCACCTTCACCAACACCTACTCCTGCTCCAACGGTGCCACCTTCACCAACACCTGCACCCACTCCGACGGTGCCACCTTCACCAACACCTGCACCTACTCCAACGGTGCCACCTTCACCAACACCTACACCCACTCCGACGGTGTCACCTTCACCAACACCTACACCCACTCCGACGGTGTCACCTTCACCAACGCCTACACCTACTCCGACGGTACCACCTCTGCCAACTCCAACGCCCAGTTCCAATGAGCCCAGTGCTAGTACCGACACTGCTTCCAACCCAAGTACCAGCAGCGGTGAGAACTTATTCATCGAAGGTGCTAAGTGTAGCCTAACCCCCAACAGCACAGTCCCCGCCCGCTCAGCCGCAGGCTCAGGGCTTATCTTACTCCTTGGGCTAGGTTCGTTAGTTGCCTTGCGAAAACAACGCGCCTAAAGCTTAAGGGCTTGTTGAAAAAGGTGCTTTCTGTCATCCCTGCGGAGGCAGGGATCCAGTGATTTCAGGTAGTTCTGGATTCCCGCCGGAGTTTACCCCTGCGCAGGCAGGGGCGGGAATGACATTTTTCAACACACCCTTTTTTATTGCTAAATAAGCAGCTCACCCCTATAGAACACCTAAATATCGAGGAACCGCACATGACCCATGAAGTTTTTAATCAAACTCCACCTCTTACCAATTACAATCTTTTTACCAGCGACCTCAGCCTACAAGAGGCCTTAACCCGCGAAGGTGGCGCTTGGGGAAAAGCTCGAGCCCTCCAATTTGGAAAAACAGTAGGTTCGGAAGAGGCCATTCAATGGGGGTTTCAGGCCAATCAAAATCTCCCCGTCCTTCGCACTCACGATACGATCGGCAATCGCCGCGACGAAGTAGAATATCATCCGGCCTGGCATGCATGGATGGGTCTTTCGGTTAAAAATGGCCTGCACAGCCTACCGTGGACAGAAAACAAACCTGGGGCTCATGCCGTGCGCACCGCCCTTTATTATATGGGCTGCCAAATTGAACAGGGCCATTATTGCCCCATCACCATGACCTTTGCCATCATCCCTACTTTACGTTTGCAACCCGACTTAGCCAAAAAATGGGAACCTAAAATCTTTTCTCTTCAATACGATGCTCGCCTCATCCCCGCTGAACAAAAACAAGGGCTCATTTGCGGGATGGCACTCACTGAAAAACAGGGTGGATCCGATGTTCGAGCCAACACCTCACAAGCCAAACCTTTAAACCAACCCGGCCCAGGCCAAGAATACCTTCTCACCGGGCATAAATGGTTTTGCTCTGCCCCCATGAGTGATGCCTTTTTAGTTTTGGCCCAAAGTGCGGGTGGCCTCTCTTGTTTTTGGATGCCTCGCTACAGGCCCGACGGCAGCAAAAATAATATTTTTATCCAACGCTTAAAAGATAAACTCGGCAATCGTTCGAACGCCAGTGGTGAAATCGAATTCAACGAGGCCTGGGCAGTATTGATTGGCAACGAAGGTCGGGGTGTTGCCAACATTATCAAAATGGTCAGCCACACTCGTTTTGATTGCATTATCGGAAGCTCGGCCATCATGCGCCAAGCCACCATTCAAGCCATCTATCATTCTGAACATCGCATGGCCTTTGGCAAAAAATTAGTCGACCAACCTTTAATGAAAAATGTCTTGAGTGATTTGGCCATCGACGCAGAAGCGGGGGTGCTCTTAGCTATGCGCCTTGCCCGGGCTTATGATGAAAAAGAAAAAAACGAAAAAGCTGCGGCTTTTAGTCGAATCGGCACCGCGGTCGGTAAATACTGGGTTTGTAAACGCGCGCCCACCCACATCTTTGAAGCCATGGAGTGTTTGGGCGGGAGTGGCTATGTAGAAGAATCAATTTTGCCCAGGCTTTACCGTGAAGCCCCGGTCAATTCTATCTGGGAAGGCTCTGGCAATGTTAACTCGCTTGACTTATTGCGAGCCATCGCCCGCGAACCCAATACTCTTGCGGTTTTGCTAGAAGAACTAAAACAAGCTCAATCTGGCAATCGTGATTATGATCCATTCATCAAAAAATTAGAAACCGATTTACAAAATACGGATCACCTAGAAACTCGCGCCCGCGATTTGATCGAACGCTTGGCCCTAAGCCTGCAAGCCTCTTTAATGCTTCGTTACAGCCCAACTGCATTAGCTGAAACTTTCTGCCGATCACGTTTATCTAAAGATCATGGTTATGCCTTTGGTACTTTGCCGCCTAACGCACCTTTTGACGCCATCATTCAACATTCGCGTGCTCAGGTTTAGTAACACCGCTTGAACTCGGCAATACGAATAATAGCGGGATGATAATAAGCGTCAACCCAGCGTTAAAAAGAAAAGCAAATCGAACGCTGACTGTATTCCACAAGATCCCAAACAAAAATGAGGCCGGGAAAAGCCCCACCCCATAGGCAAAATAATACCACCCAAGGGCTGTAGCTCGATTCCCCGCTGGCACCGTCATAATCGCATAAACCCGTTCGCTGGCCTCTAAAATTCCTAAATGAATCCCATAAATCGCCAACCAAAACCATGCCCACCGTAAGTCTTGATTAAAGGCAAACGCCACAAAGGCAACCGTAAATATCAACCAACCTAACGCAATAATACGCCGCCGGCTAAAACGATCACTCAATAATCCACCGAGATAAGAAGCTACTAAAGTAAAGAGGGTTAAAACAAACCAAGCTAGGGGTACTTTATACTCGCTGAGTCCCATATTTTGCATTTTCAAAATCAGAAAAAGTTCCGAAGGAGTGCTTAAAGCAGAAAGGAAAATAATCAACACATAACGTCGCAAGGCCTTGGGCATGGTCTTCCAAACAAATTTTTCGGTGAGAAGATTATCCTTAGTCACAACGGGTTTAAGGTAAGGGGGAATTACCAGCACCGATATTAGAGCCGGAATGCACGCGATCAAAAATAACCACGAAAGTTTTAAGTGATAGGTCGATAGCAACCAAGCTGCTAGCAGGGGCGCTATCAAAGCCCCGGTATGATCCATGGCTCGCTGAACGCCAAACGCCTTTCCCCAAAAGGCCGGTTCTGCTGAGTGAGTCATGAGGTTATCTCGCGGAGCGGTTCGAATACCCTTGCCAACGCGATCACTCAACCGAGCCAATAACACCACCGCCGGATGAGGAATCGCAATAAACAGTCGGCTAATGGCTGCAAGCCAATAGCCTCGTACCGTCAATTTTTTATTATCAGCCCCACGATCGGCTAACCAACCCGAAAACAACACCACCATGTGAGAAAGCGAATTAGCCAAGCCCTCCATCACACCTAAAAACCCAGCCCCCAAGCCCATCGACACAAGAAAGACCGGCAAAAGAGGGGTGATCATATCGGAGGTGAGATCATTGAAGAGACTTAAGAAACCCAAAAGATAAATATTACGGGTGATACCCCGGCTCATGGCGACACCACCCTTGCCCGGTCAAAGCCTGCCGCCGCTAAGGCAGTGGCGATGTTATGTAGCTCTTGTGATTGAAGTGGAATAAGCCCTTGCAGGGAGGTACCACGGGCAAGGGTATAAATATCAACCCACTTAGGATTTATTTCCATAATCTCTTTACACCACGCCTTCACCCAAGCCTCTCCACAATTTTCAATCTTCCCTTTAAAAAAACAACTTTGTAAAACCAAATTAGGTAAGTTTTGCAATATAGCAATCATTGCCTTTGATTCAAATGCTTGAACCGGCAAATTGACTCGGCCCCAACGTGCATCCCACTTCACGGCACATTCATCAAACTTCTCCAAAACTTCTACAATCGATGGATCCACCAAAGTGGTGCCACTCGTTAAAATCACCATGGGAATTTTTGTGGAATATTGTCTCACCTCTGCAAAAATCCCTTCTACCACAGCTCTAAATTGAGGATGCAAGGTAGGCTCACCATTACCACTTAAAACAATATAATTTAAGGTGCCAGGTCTTAATTCTGCCAAACGTTCAGATAAAGAATGAATGACTTTTTCCAAACTCGGGAATTCATCAACGGTTGGGCGATAATGCGAGTCGTTCCAACCCAACTGACAATAAACACAATTAAACGAACAATGTTTTTTGCTAGGCAACAAGTTAATCCCGAGCGTTCTCCCATATCGCCTAGAAACAACCGGCCCATACACCGTTTCATCAGTCAATTCATGTCCTTGCTTCATAATGTCTTTTAACATATATGAAATGTTGAAAAATGTCATTCCCGCGGAGGCGGGAATCCAGAACTGTTTGAAATCACTGGATCCCTGCTTCCGCAGGGATGACAGAAAGTGCATTTTTCAACATTCCCGTATATAAAAACAAAAGTTACTACCAAGAGGTTTTCAACTTGAAATTTTTAACCTTAGCCCTAGCCGGTGCGGCGGGCACTCTTTGTCGCTATTTTCTCGGTGGTTGGGTTTATCAGTGGATGGGCACCCAATTCCCCTACGGCACCTTGGTGGTTAATAGCGCCGGTTGCTTTATTATCGGATTTTTAGGCACCTTGGCCGATGAACGTTCTTTGCTTGGGCCTGAATTGCGCCTTGCTCTGTTAGTTGGTTTCCTCGGTGCCTTCACCACCTTTTCTAGTTTTACCTACGAAACCTGGAATCTATTCAAGGCCGGTGAAACGGGTTTTGCTGCTCTCAATGTGATGGGAAGTTTTTTGGCCTGTTTTATCGGTTTACTACTGGGAATATTAGGCGCAAGATTAATTTAAGGGAGGCAAACAGATGAAAATTCCTGAAGAAGGAAAGCTTTTACGAATTTTTATTGGCGAATCCGACAAGTTTGAAGGTCAACCCCTCCACGAAGCCATTCTTCACCTAGCCCGCCGGGAGGGATTAGCAGGTTGTACTGTTATCAAAGGTTTTGAAGGCTTTGGCGCAGCCAGCCGCATCCACACCACCAAAATCTTACGACTTTCTGAAGACCTGCCTATCATTATTGAAATTATTGATGCCGAAGAAAAGATCGACCAATTTTTACCCCACCTCGACACCATGGTCAAAGAAGGCCTAGTAACTGTCGAAAAAGTCAAAGTTATTTTGTACCGACACAATTCTTAAAAACCTCTTGCCACCATGATCTCGATCACCTATTGTCATCTAAATTCAAAAAGCGCACAATGAAATGTCACGAAAGAGGAAGGTAATCATGACACAAAAGCGTATTCTTATTGTGGATGATGACCCTGATATTCTCCACTTTTTAAAAAAAGAACTCGAATCTCTACATTATAAGTGTGAGTGCTCCACCTCGGTGGAAGATGCACTGGCCATGGTCAAAGTCTTACCCCCTAACCTTGTCTTATTAGACTTGGGGTTTCACCGTGCCGGCGGTAGTGCCTTCATCCAAAATCTTAAAACTTGGCTCGGCCCTGATATTGAAACACCTCCAGTCATTGTTTTAAGCGGGCACAAAGATAAAGAAATCATCGATTATGCCATGAATTTGGGGGCAACTGGGTTTATCGCCAAACCCTATGATGTCAACAATCTGGTTTCGATGGTTAATGAGTATATTTAAAGTGAGGTTGGATTCCTCGGTATCACCACATGAAACAACGAGCCTTGTTCGGGTGAGCTCTCCACGAAGATCTCTCCGCCGTGTCTTTCAATAATGAGTTTACACACGGCTAAGCCTAAGCCAGAGCCTCCCGCACGGTGCGGTCCCCGTCGAAACAAATCAAAAATATAGGGCAGGTCTTCTTTTGCAATGCCTTTACCTGAATCTTCAACTTGTATGGCAATGGAATCGTATTGATGAAGGATTAATCTTAAATTGATCCTTCCATTAACTTCGGTAAACTTAATAGAATTATGGATCAAATTAATAAGCACGGTTTTAATTTTATCTTTGTCACAAAATACCTCCACAAAATCAGGAGGTAAAAATAGAGAAAAGGTAATGGCTTTTTTCTTGGCTTCGAGCTGCATGAATTTAAAAACTTCTTCGATCAGCTCACCTATATCTGTTTTTTCAAAATTAAAGTTAATGCCACCGCTTTCTAATTGGGCATAATCTAAAATGTCGTCCACCAGCCGCGCTAAACGATCCACATTGTTTTTTGAAATGCCTAACGTCTCTCGCTGAGAGTCGTTAATAGACCCATCCATCCCCCGAAGGGTCATATCAATACCGGCTTTGATCGATGATAAAGGGGTACGCAATTCATGCGAAACCATCGAGGCAAAAGCCAACCTTCGCTCACCCAATTCTTTCATCCGTTCCTGAACCATTCGACTCTCTCGAGTAATGGCAGCCAAGATTAAAGTAGAAAGCGAAATCACCACCATATAACCCTGTAAAAAAAGTAACCTTTGATGAGAAGACATGCTTGAAAAAAACGGGGCTGGATCTTGGTGAAGGCTCCAAGCTGCAATAATTGTAATCACAACAATCGCTTTACTGGCCCCTGAAGGCCCAAATCGCAAAGCCGCCCAAATAAAAAGGGGAAATAGAGCATAGGGATAAGGGCGAGAAAGTTCGCCCATCGATGGAAACGCGCTAAATACAACGAGGCTCATGACCACTGAGATAATGGCCATTAGCACCACTTCTGCAAACTTCCCCCAAAATAGAGGGCCTAAGACCGGTTTCTTCCAGGTCCATGCCAAAAGAAAAGGGGCCCACACCACCACACCTAACATATCCCCCAACCACCACTCGAGCATGAGCCTGCCGTAATCACGCCAAAGCCAAGGGTTTGCCACACTCAAACTCGTTACACCCACCATAGCGCTCACCAAGGTAGCCACCATCCCACCTAAAAACACCAAGACCAAGACATCCCGAAGCCGGTTTAGACTTTTTGAAAATTCTCCAACCCTCAACAGCAAAAAAGTACCCACATAAGCTTCTAAGGTGTTTCCCGTGGCAATACCAAGAGACGTAAAAACTCCTGCCGTTGTTGTAACATGGGTTAAAAAGGCCCCTAAAAAAATCCCCGGCCAATAGGCGTAACCTAAACGCAGTAAAATGACCAAAGCAATCCCGCTGGCCGGCCAAATCAAAGAAATATTTTCATGGAGTTCAGCAAGGTTTAGCCCTATTTTCCCAACCACGGTATAGATGACTGCAATTACTAATATTTTGATTAAATAGGAAAGATTCATCGGGAGGATCGTATTACAAACGTAAACTTTGCTCAACGGAATTACTACGAACTTGTAACCGGTCAGTGAACGGGTGGTTGGCTGTCATCCCCGCCCCTGCCTACGCAGGGGTAAACTCCGGCGGGGATCCAGAAATACTGAAAAAAGACTGGATTCCTGCCGGAGTTTACCCTCGACCTGATCGGGGGCAGGAATGACACAACGCTTTATTTCACCCGTTCACTGACCGGTTACACGAACTTTAAAGCACCTCTTGACCTTTATACATTATAAATAGACAATGCCCTTTCTTTTAAAAAAGAGTTTGTGGATGATGGGTCAAAAAATAAGATTTAAAGACAAAGACAGCTTTCGGATTATTTTTGAGGCTATTCCCAGTGGTGTGATCATGGTTGATGATCATGGCCGGATACTACTTTTAAATTCCGAAATTGAAAAAATGTTTGGTTATTCTAAAAAAGAACTCATTGGCAAAAAAATTGAGGCCTTGGTTCCTGCTCGTTTTCATCAACAACATCCCTATGATAGAAAAGAGTTTTTTAATAACCCTGCTAAGCGTCCTATGGGAGTAGGGAGGGATTTACTTGGGCTGCGCAAAGATGGCAGCGAATTCCCTGCGGAAATAGGGTTGAACCCTGTTATCACCGAAGCAGGGACTTTTGTTATCAGTTCGGTCGTTGATATTACCGAAAGAAAGCATACCGAAGAACAGACCAAAAAAGCCACTCAGATAAAATCCACTTTTATTTCCATGGTATCTCATGAATTACGCACCCCTTTATCATCCATGAAATCAGGCACCGACATCTTACTCAATGAATTTGAAGGCCCTATTAATGAGCCTCAACGGGAAACACTGGATGTCATCAAACGAAATATCGATCGTTTAAGCCGACTAATCAGTAATGTTTTAGATTATTCACGGCTCGAGGCTGGGAAAATGGCCATGATCTATGAAAAAACTGACCTTCATGAACTCATCAACGAAGTTTGCCATTCCGTAACAACGGACCTTGATGAAAAAAATTTGCAACTCGTTCAAGAACTGCCTTCAGGTCCCTTAAGCATTGTATGCGACTCCGACAAATGCAAACAAGTGCTCTTAAATCTTTTGAATAATGCCATCAAATTTACCGAAGCTGGAACAATTTGGCTAAGAGTCATTCCCGAAAAAGATAAGATTCGTTTTGAAGTACAAGACACCGGCATTGGCATTCCCAAAGAAGACCACGAAAAAATCTTTAAAATATTTGAACAATCCCAACAAAGCAAGCACCCAAAATCAGTGGGATCTGGGGTGGGCCTGGCCGTGGCCCGGCTAATTGTTCAAGAACAAAAGGGAAAAATAACGGTTGCAAGCAAGCCCGGCAAGGGTGCTACTTTCAGGGTATGGATCCCACGCAACCCTTGAACCTTAGGCCAAAGAGGACTATACCTCTGGTTGGAAAAAAGTTGTGAGGTGAAGTTACATGGGAGAAATGACTTCTAAAGTTTATATTGTTGACGATGAAAAAGATGTGTCGTTGCTCATGAGCAAACAAATTCGTGCCTTGGGCTATGATGTTACCTGCCTTTATAAAGGGGAAGGCATTGTTGAAAAAATTAGAACCGAGCAACCCCACTTAGTTTTTTTAGATATTCGATTACCCGACATTTCGGGAATAGAGATTTTTAAAATGTTGCGTGAAGATGAAGAGTGCAGAGGAATTCCCATCGTGTTTTTCTCTGCCCATAGCGAACAAGAGCACTATTGCCTCAACCAATTAGGCGCAACGGGTTTTGTAAAAAAGCCTTACGATTTACTTGAACTTAAAGCGCTGATCAAAAGCATTTTACAATAAGGGGATCTTATCATGGAAAACATTTCCATTCTCATCGTCGAGGACGATGCCGATTCCGCTTATCTTATTAACAAGTGGCTTGCCTATGAAAATCAGAATTTTCATTTAGAATCGGTTGACAGTTTATCAAAAACTCTTAAGCTTTTATCAGAAAAACCATTTCATCTGGTCATTTTAGATTTGTACCTCCCCGATAGTGAGGGCTTAGAAACGTTTAAAAAAGTTAATGCCGCCCATCCTAATATTCCTATTGTGGTGTTGAGTGGCTTAAACGATGAAACCTTGGCCATTGAAGCCATTGGTTTGGGGGCACAAGACTATTTAATCAAAAGTAAGGTCGATCATTTTGCCCTGCAACGCGCCCTAAAATATGCGCTAGGCCGGGGCCGCATTTTAGAACAATGGAAAAAAAGTTGGCACGATCAATATCTTTTGGCCACGCATGACGCCCTTACCGGCTTACCCAATCGTTCGCTTTTTCAAGATCGTTTGACCCAAAGTTTAAACCAAGCCAAGCGCTATTCTTTTGGCTTAGGCGTGTTATTTGCCGACATCGACGACTTTAAAAAAGTGAACGATACGTTAGGGCATTTAATGGGAGATCATTTGCTACGCGAAGTAGCGAAGCGTTTTGAAGAAAACTTAAGAGCGGGTGATACGCTAGCCCGCTGGGGTGGCGATGAATTTACCGCCATTCTTTATAAAATCAAAGATGCCGAAAGTATTCTTTCAATTGCTCACCGTATTCTATCCACAATCGCCATACCGGTTTTATTAGGCGAGCAAATGTTAACCCCAAATTTAAGTATTGGTCTCAGCCTTTTCCCACAACACGGGGAAAGCCCACCTGAATTATTGCAATTTGCCGACAAGGCTATGTACGAAGCTAAAAAAGCGGGCGGGCAGCAAATTCTTATTTATGATCCCCACTCCCATCTGTCACACACCCTGTTGAGGCTGAAGAAACGTTCTTAATAAATTTATACAAAGTACCTTGGGTCGCCTTGAGCGCTGGAGCTTGCCATTTTTTGAAACGCTCGGCTAAAATTTGATCGGATAGTGTCACATTGAGCACCCGCTTCGTTGCATCAATAGTAATTTCGTCGCCATCTTCCAGAACCGCCAACACGCCACCTACTTGAGCCTCCGGGGTAATATGCCCCACCACAAAACCGTGCGTTCCACCTGAAAAACGACCATCGGTAATCAAAGCCACGTCTTTCCCCAGGCCAGCCCCCATCACCACCGCCGTCACTTTAAGCATTTCGCTCATGCCTGGGCCACCTTGAGGGCCTTCATAACGAATCACAATCACATCGCCCTTTTGAATTTTTTTGGCTTCGAGGGCAGCAATGGCATCTTCTTCACTATCAAATACTTTGGCACGACCCGTAAAAGATGTCCCCTCTTTGCCCGTAATTTTTGCCACTGCACCTTCTTTTGCAACATTGCCATAGAGAATTTGAATATGCCCAGTTTTTTTGATGGGGTCGTTCAACGGCACAATAATCTTTTGCCCACGGCTAAGATCGGGCGAGGCTTCTAGATTTTCAGCCAATGTTTTGCCGGTGCAAGTGAGGCAGTCCCCGTGCAAAAACCCCTCTTTTAATAATAATTTAAGGACCGCCGGCACACCCCCTACTTTGCAAAGATCTTCCATCACATATTTCCCGCTAGGCTTAAGATCGGCAATAAAGGGCGTTTTGTCGCTGACGCGTTGGAAATCTTCCAAAACTAACTTCACTCCCACTGATTTTGCCATGGCAATTAGATGCAACACCGCATTGGTAGAACCTCCGAGCGCCATAATAATGGTCATCGCATTTTCAAAGGCCGCCTTTGTCATGATCATTTTTGGAGTAATATCTTTTTCCAAAAGATTAAGCACGGCTGCGCCTGCCCTCCGACATTCATCCTTTTTTTCCTGACTGGTGGCGGGATAAGAAGAACTATAAGGCAAACTCATCCCCAAAGTTTCGATGGCGCTTGCCATAGTATTAGCCGTGTACATGCCGCCGCAGGCCCCTGCCCCCGGGCAGGCATGTTGCAAAATCCCGGTAAGTTCTTTTTGATCAATTTTGCCGGCCACAAATTCGCCTAAGCCCTCAAAAGCCGAAACAATATCTAAAACTTTGTCGTGAAAATGCCCTGGGCTGATCGTGCCGCCATATACCATAATACTGGGGCGGTTGAGCCGGCCCATCGCAATCACCGAACCTGGCATATTTTTATCGCAACCCACCACTGAAATATTGGCGTCGTACCAATGGGCGGCCATCACGGTTTCAATCGAGTCTGCAATAATCTCACGACTTTGCAGCGAAAAATTCATCCCATCGGTCCCCATCGAGATGCCATCACTCACGCCAATGGAATGAAAAATAAGCCCCACCAAACCCGCCTCTTGACAACCTTGTTTAACCACCTTGGCAAGGTCGTTTAAATGCATATTGCAAGTGTTACCTTCGTAACCGGTACTGGCAATCCCCACAAAAGGTTTGTGTAAATCTTCGCTAGTGAGGCCTATGCCATAAAGCATGGCCTGCGCAGCCGGCTGATCACGATTTTCGGTAATGTGAGAACTATAGCGATTAAGTTTTGGGGGCATAGGCAACTCCTCCGTCATCCCGGGCTTGACCCGGGATCCATGATGGCATTTTGAGATAGTTATATTTTGCCCTACTCCTTGTCAATCAGAGAAGGATCTCAGCATCCAAGCCATTTTTTCGTGTTTTTCCATCAACCCGGTGAGAAAATCGTTAGTTCCAGCATCACCATATTGATCGGCACAAGCCTTCAAATCCACGCGTAAATGACGAATGACAGTCTCATGATCGGCGAGCAACGACGCCAACATATCTCGAGCCGAAATTGATTGACCTGGAACCTCTTTTAACCGGGTATTTTTGACAAACTCGGCCATAGAGCCTAATGCTACACCACCTATAGCGCGAACTCGTTCGGCAACTTCATCAACGACTTCGGCCAAAGCGTCATATTGGGATTCAAAAAATTTATGCAGATCGTTAAATTGCATCCCGGTGACATTCCAGTGAAAGTTCCTCGTTTTGGTATAGAGGACATACTCATCAGAAAGTAAGGTGTTCAAAATCGCTACGACTCCTCGCTGGTTTTCTTCTGAAATTCCTATATTTGGTTTCATGTTTTATCCTCCTATTTATGGTAGTTTAACTTTTGGATAGTATGCTTTTTGTCATCCTCGCGAAAGCGGGGATCCAGTGCTTATCGTACTTACAGGAACGCTAGATCCCCGCCTTCGCGGGGATGACAGCCTACTTAAAAGTTAACTCCCTATATTATTTATTAACTCAAAAATCCTATTTTTTGCTCTGACAACGATCACACATTCCGTTAAAATAAATTGAATAATCTGAAATTTTAAAACCCTCCCGCCGCGTGTTGGGAAAAACCAAGGTGCTGAGAGCATCATCTTCCCAATCCTGCACTTGCCCACAACTTTCGCATACGAGGTGATGATGGCGATGGGTCATGGGGTCAAAGCGCACCGCCGCATCGGGATGATTAATCCTATGGGCCAAGCCCATACCCACCAAGGTTTCCAAGACTCGATAAACCGTGGCGCGAGAAACCCCCGGGAGTTTATCTTGTACCTCCTGAAAGATGTCATCGGCGGTGGGGTGGTCTTGGTGATTCACTAAAAATTCAAAGATCACACGGCGTTGTATGGTTAAGGGTAAGCCCTTCTGCCGACACTGTTCTTCCAATTTTTTTAGGGCCAATGGGCCAGTCCTTGTTTGCAACTTCATATTATTTAGTAATTTATACCATTTGATATAATTTGTCAACAATTCTTTACCCCTGTACTATAAAATAATTCCCCCTTATAATTACACTACGTCATCCCGGGCCTGACCCGGGATCCATGGTAAGGGGGAATTTATGGGGTCAAAAAATCTGATTTTCTGGTTAAGCATTATTAGCTTAGGATTGTTTCCTCTATTAATAAGCTCAACCACCCAAGCCCGTTGTGGTTATTACGCAGGCTACGGCTATCGCTGCTTCGGCGACAAGGGCGGAACCAACGGCAAAGTTTTTAAGCAGATGGATAAAAACAGCAAAAAATGCGGCTACTGGAACCCTGGTTGTCAAAAATCCAATCGCCCCACCGGAAATTACCAAGCCCCTAAAAGCGATAACAGCTATAAATCACCTACGGTAGGGCCAGGCTACGTGCGCCCTGGCTCGAATTAATCAGTCGTTAACATCCTTTCATGCTCTTCACGACAAACCGCTTGGGTTTTGAAAACCATGACGTCGGATTTTTTTGAGAACTTGCACTTAAACCATTCCCCTACCTTACCTGTAAAAGGTAATTCTGGGCCTTCCGACTGGCAAGCAACTTTTCCATGCTTTGGGTTAGACAAAATCACTTCAACCGGCAAGCACGCATTCACCTTCGGATTCAACCCATCAAAGGCAAAATAATCCCGTAAATTTTTTAAAGTCAAAGTTTCTTTTTTCTCTTGCGCAAACAAATGCCCTGCCCCAAGCAAACATAAAACAACCACCACCCATAAACTCTTCTTCGCAAACCTCATTGTTTCTCCTCACCATTTCCAAAATCTCACAACACACATAGTATTATTTTGAATATTCTCTAACAAGGAAAAAGGGGGCTGGCCCAAAAAAATTTGACAATGATTTATTTGTTTGATAATTTTTGCAGCCTCTCAGCCACCCAATTTTTTTGTAAGTCTCAATATAAAAATCTAAGGAAGGATAGCTATGAAACAAATTCATAAAGTTGTTGTCTTGTCGATCGTTATGGTAATGACGTTAGCAACAACGCCACTTTTTGCCAAGGATACCATGAATAAAGATGACTATTCATCCAAGGCCAAACAATACGAAGAGATGGCTAATCAACAAGATGCCATAGCTAATGAGCACAAGGCCATGGCTAAAACCTATAAGTTAAACCAAGGTCGTTTCCCAAAAGCAACACGGGATAAAATCATTGCTGATATGCAAAAGCACTGCGAAGCTATTTCAACCGAGGCACAAAAGTTAGCCTCTGAGTACAGAGCCTTTGCCCAGTGGCATAAAGATCGTGTTAACGATTTGTAATAGCACTCACTAATATTCAGCCAGATGATCGTCTACTCCGATTGGAGCTGGCTATAAACCTCTTGGTAACGCAAAATCCAATTTCTCTCGCTGGGATCTTCAAGAAAATGTTCGATGTCTTTTAAAATCAACTGGGGTATTACTGCTTTGACTTTTTCAGAGATTTTTTGGAACAACTCTTCTTGGTTTCGATACGCTTTCTTTTTCGATTTCAGCGTTCGGTTGATATAGTCAACGTTTAATGAAGTCTGGCGACTTAAATACCAAATCAAGTCATAGTAGTCTCGCCCACGATCATAGGGGCGCCCTAAAAGGGCTAATACTTTTCCTGCAAAAAGGGTTGGGAGGGTATGTTTTAAAATGGGATAAATTTCTCCACATCGATTCACAAAGTGACTTTCGCGTTCATTATCTTTTAAAGAAATTGCCGTTTGGTCAACTTCAATTTTGATGTGCAGTTTTTGCTCTCTACGAAAGGATCTCAAATTGAGAATCTGAGGTAAATGGGCAATATGTAAAAATGATTTTTGAACATTTTTTTCTGGATGGGTATTGGTTGAGACAGAAAAACCAAGGTGGCCCATTTCTTTTTTGACATGTTCAATCATTTTGCTGAAATCATAGTTTTTGATTTCCCCATCAAGACAAAAATCAAGATCTTCGGAATAACGTTTTAAATCATAACAAATGCGAAGACATGTTCCCCCCATGAAAGAGAGGGCGGCGCCATGAGGTGATTGAAAAATAACTTTGAGTGTCAAAACTTGCAAATATTCACGGGCAAGATTCAAGATTTGATCCTCTGTGAGCTGGTGGTGAGACAGTCGTTCGTAAATGAGTTTTTTAAGTCGTTCCATGCGAAAATTCTTTTAATGAAAAAAGTAAACTATTAATTTTTTTTGACTGAAAATGTTGAGCATACCTTTCAGCTTTTTCAAAATCAATTTCTTCTAAGTTTTGGAAACGCTGCTCTTCCCAAAATTGCGGGTTTGCTTTCAGGTGTTCTCCTTTGAGATAAAAATAATCTAAAAGAACTTTTTCTCTTTCCCCCATGAGCGTTTCAGGATCATAACCCCAAAAAAGTTGTGGTTGGATTTTGTGAAAAGCAAATGCCCCAAAGGGTGTTTGAAATTTTCGCGTTCCTCTTGGGCTTACCGCGGTGATTGTAAAAACAACATCAGGGAGCAAGCCATAAAAGTGAAGGGCATACTCAAGGCTGATATAACTTGGTGCATAAAGAAGAGGAAGCAGTTGCGCTGTATTGGGAGATTGTTCTGAAAAGGCATAAACACCCCGCTTAATACGAACGAGGTCACCGTTTTTGTTCCATTGGTGCAGTTGCAATAGGGCCGTCTTGCGGTCTGTTTGCCAGGCTACCCGAAGGGCTTCTTCACTCGAAAACACAGCCTTTTTCATCACTTTTGTGAATGATTTAAATTTCATTTATTTATAATTTTTTATAATTTAATGAGATCCTATAGGCTATTTTAGAGAAAATCAACCGTTTTTTTGTTAAATTAATCGTCGTATTTTCGTTCCATTTGTATTTACATTCAGATGGATGCCATGATTACATAAAGAAATCCCAGGAGAACTCAGATGAAAATTCAGCTGTTAACTTTTCTATTTATCTTTTTCGCCTCTTCTATTGCTTTAGGAAATGAATGCCTCGAGTATGGGCCAGCTAAAGTTCAATTAAAGGGGAAAATTAATCGAAGCGTGTATCCAGGGCCCCCTGAGTACTCAAATGTTGCTAAAGGCGATCACAAAGAAGTAATGTGGTTCTTAAGCCTAGAGCGCCCCATTTGTGTAAAGGCTAATGCAAAAGACCCTACCGGTTTTGAAGTTGAAGAAAAAAATGTCACCGACCTGCAGATGGCCCTAACTCCCGAACAATACCAAGAATATAAAAATTTGTTAGGCAAGAGCGCCATGGTTTCTGGAGAACTTTTTCACGAGCATACAGCACACCACCACACCAAAGTGCTCATCGGCGTCTCAAAGATCGAATAACTGCAAGGGTTCCCAAAGCTAAAAAGAGAGCATAAGGTCCTGTCGTGTTTGTTCCCAACTGACATCCACCCCCATTTTCGAAGGTGTCTGTTAAGGTGTCTGTTGTCGATCCATCTGTATCATCAGCATCATCAGTGGCTTCAAAAGCTCCCACATCAATAAACCCCACTATTCGGTCATTACCGGATAAATCAAATTCGGTTAATGTCACTCCGGGGATCGTTGCAGTACCGGCATTGATAAGTGAAGACTCACTTTGAAGTGTAAAGTCAAACATGGCCAGGTTGACAAAGAGTGGATCTGCAGCAAGGTGATTCGCCCCAGGAGCATACCCACCCCACTCATCATTCAGCGTATTATTAAACGTATTGTTGTAATCGTTGTTCAACACAAGTTCTGAAGAGAACGGGGGGAAAAAAACACCATAATCTTCGCCATGGGTTAAAGTGTTATTATAAAAATTCAAATTCAAAACACCGGTTGAAGACGGTGGATACACATATAAATTGGCTCCACCCCCAACAATATTGGCAATCGTATTATTGATAAGGTTAACATTCCATACTCCCTCGCCATTTTGATCAATGGTAATTCCTCCCGGGCCGCCACAAAAACAACTGCCCACGTCGTGAATCAGATTACTTTGAATATCGACATTAAAAATCCCCTTAAAATTATTTCGAAGTTGGATGCCCTGATAACTTTCAATAGGGGTCGTGCCGGTCAACTCATTATTGACAATCGTCACTTGAACGACTTCTCCATCGTCAATAGAGCCATAAACACTGATAGCCGAACCAGAAGAACGAATGACATTGCGTTTCAAAAGAACCGTCGATGTAACACGCAGACTCAGTTCCACGCCTACATCATTATTATTATCAATCTTATTGGTCAGTTCACAATCCTGCATCGAAAATGAATGCCCACTGTCACCGGAAAAACTGACCTGCACCCGGGCATTTTCAAAATTAATATGGCTAACGGTGACATGAGCTGTAATCCCTGAACCTGGATCTTCAACTGTAATAGTTTTTATGGCCAGCTCATCGGTGCTTCCAATTTTTGGGGAAAAACCACTGGCATTGGTTAAGGTAAGGTCTTTTGAAAGGGTGAGGTTTTCATTAATACGGTTATTGGTCGCAATCTGAATTTCATCACCACTTGCAGCACCATTAATACAAGCCTGCAAGGTGGTTGCACAAGGTGCCAAACCAGGATAAGTGAGAATAGCCGCCTGGCTATCCAAGCTCAGTATCATTAAAAACATCGTGGTCAAGATTAACAAATAACTAGCCGGCTTCATCATCTTCTTCATAATTTCCTATCCCTTTCTTTAAGGTCACAAATTGTGACCTTAAAACTATAATTTCTTGATTATTAAAAGAAAACATAAAATCAGTTTTCAGATAACCAACGTCGTCTACTAAAATCGAGGCAAAGAAACAATGGGTCGAGTGCCAGTTAGGTTTTGGGTAAGCACTTCTAATTCTCGAGGAAGTTTTATGCCGCGCAATTTGTATTTAAATTGTAGAGTCACCGTACCCGCATCGGGGTTCCATTTTCGGTTGGATTGAACCTCTAAACGATAAAGGGGATCACAAAATTTGTCTTTACCTTGGCAAAGCTCAGCTTCCTCTGTCGCAAACAGCATTTTACGAATTTGCTGTAATTTTATGGGAATACGCTGAGAACAGTAAGCTGTATCATTGTCAATTCCACAAACATGGAGATATTGATCTTCCCATTCAGTAACGCGGTTAATACCCATGTCGGTATCATGCCCAAACAATCGATAAGAAAATAATACTTCCTTAGAGCCGTTAGGGATTAACTGCACGGCTTCAAATTGATCAATTCTGAACATGCTGGTGACCCCACCTGCCCCTGGACTATAGAAGTTAAATATTTCCCCCACAATTTTCCAGCCTTTTTCATTTTGAAATGCCATCAAAAATAACTGTGGATTAAATCCTAAAGAAAAATACCCCGCCTTAAGCAAAGTGCCTTCTGCGCCTAAATTGACAATGGCAGAATTAGGGATAGGTTTGCAGGTTGCCTCATCGCCATCACCATCGCACATTTCTGTACTACCTTTTAAGTTGCACTCAACTTCCTGACCAGAAAACCTTTTTTGGTAAAGTTTCCTAACCTGTTGGCAAGCCACTTCTAAACTAGGATGAGGCCCTGACTTGCCACAGCTGTCTAGCTCACAAGCCGTAACTTTGATTGATACCAACAGAGATAGAAGCAGGCAAAAACAAGGAAACAAGAATATTTTTTTCAATTTCATAAGTTCAAATTAACTGCGGGCCACCACGGTGGGGCTCACTATATTTCTCCAACAAACCGTTGAAGGATTGGTTGATCTCATTCCTTCACTTTTTCTTGCCTTTCTTTTTGGCCGAAGGCAGCTTCTTGACCAGCTTGTCAAAATCAGAAATATAGTTTTGATCGCGTGTCCGTGCGAACTTTTCATATTCTTCTTCGGCCAGTGCCAATGCGACCTCATGTGACACTTTTCTGGCATCCTGCAAAATTTCTCTTTCGTTGAATTGCAAAAAGGCATCGAGCTTTTTTATCCAATCTTGCATGTACATGACTCGCCCGGCCTTGGCCTGCAGCTCTGCAAAATCCAGATACATTGTGACGATACGGTTGAGGTGATCCAGCTCTGTTTCATCCAAATAATTCTTGGCAATCCCCACATCTGTTTTTCGAATATGGCCCTTGGGAGCATTCTTCCAGGTTGTCAAACCCATATTCGATTTTTTACTATCTACCCGTGAGCGAATAATCTCTGCTGCTGTCTGGCCGATAATTGCAAAGTGCAATTTATTTTGCACGGTGGCAAAGAATTGCTGGGTTATATCCTCATTGGGGTCGTAATCAGCGCTACACTGAGCATAAACATCGGTGATCTTCTGGTAGAATCTCCGCTCGCTGGACCTGATATCGCGAATCCTGGCAAGCTGTTCTTCAAAATAATCTTTTCCAAAGATTTGCCGTGGATCTTTAAGACGCTCATCATTCATGGCAAAACCCTTGATGATGTACTCTTTGAGAATTTGCGTAGCCCAGATTCGAAAGTGCGTGGCTTGCTTGGAATTTACCCGATAGCCAACGGCGATAATGGCATCGAGGTTGTAAAACTTGACCGGATTCGTCTGTGTTTTCCCCTCCATAGCCCCATGTTGAGTGGTTAGTTCCATTTTGGAACATACCACTTCCCTATCTAACTCACCGGTTTCAAAGATGTTTTCAAGGTGCTTGGTGATGGCAGGCCGCTGCACTCCAAACAGTTGTGCCATTTTATCCTGGGTGAGCCAAACATTCTCATCACGCAAATAAATCTCCACCTTCACCTGTCCGTCCGGTGTTTTGTAGAGCATAAACTCGGTGAAGGAATTGGTGGTGGTTAGACTTTTGGATTTTTTTTGGTTCATGACTGTCTTGCCTCCCAGGGTTCAAGAGGAAAGAGTTGTCGGCCTTGATCAGTTTGAATTGTTTTCTTCTCTAAATCCCATTTCCAATGCGAGGGGAGAAAGTATTTTGCGTTTTCCTCATTTTCTAAAGCTAATTTTGCTATGTTTTCATAAAATTCATTCTGAATATATTCACCGATTGGATTGTCAGCTTGAATAGATCGAAACTTGAACCCATAAACATCTAGCAGCAACCTTATTAGAGGTGGATAATGGCTCCCTTTGTTTTCATTTATTCTTTTTTTGATTTTTTCAAACAGGGCTGTCCGTAACTTATCACCAATTGTCTGTTGTCGGTTTGACCACAATATCCAAAATACATGAGTCGACTGATGGCGAGCATATTTTGTATCTGATAACCATGAAAGCCCCTCAAGATAATCAAAGATTGCATCGACAATGCCTTTCAGCAAGCTCCGGTCATTTATCTGTTTATCGTCCTCAGCAAGGTTGTCTTCATTTTCAGGAAGTGCATTGGGAAGAGTATGATCGAAGAAAAGAGATATCTCACTAAAGATCTCGGAATAAGGATTTCTCCATATTTCCTGCTTTAGTCCAACAAGAGACACGCAAATGCTTGATACGATGCCAGCTAGATCTTTTAAGGCGACACTCAATGCTGTAGTAGGTGCATCGGCATGCCAAGTGAGTTGTTCCTTGTTGAAATATTCATTAAGAGCTATTTCTAGACCGTGGCACACTTTTTTGACTGTTTCTGGCTTTAACTTATCAATCCTTGCATCATAGGACTGAAAAATTCTGTAGTGCGATATGATACCAGAAGCCTTAAAAGCGTGGTTTGATAAGGGCTGGCTGTAACTGGTGCCGCTTCCCTTTAGCTCCTGCGACAGAAGACTTTCCAAATCTTCAAAGAGCCATTTGAACATATTATTAAAGAAAAAATAACCGCACGAATGCCACAGCTTGGATCGTTCCGCCAAATCAATTGAATGCATCACTAAAGCCAAGTGACGTTGAGCGATAAATTTACAGAAGACATCGTGAGAAAGCAGTTCCTCAATGAGTTGAACAGATGTTGCTACAACAGGGATATCCTTTTTCTTCACCTTCTTCATTTCATAAGGCGATTTATGGGTACTGCCTTGGATATTCCAGTGTCTGTCATATTGAGAGGCGTAATGGATAATTACATCGATATTTTTGCAGATAATTTTGCATAGCGCCGCAATCGCCCGATGTGAACCGTCATACAGAATGGCCTCGGTAGCAATGCTCCAGATGTCCTGGTAACTTCTCCGGTTGAATTTTGGGATGAAAAGCCAAGGAAGCATCGAGATCAAAATGATCCCAAGCATGACAAATGAAAAAGTGAGAAGGCTTAGGAGTTCCCAAAAGACTGGATATGATATTAGGGGTATCGGATCTGCTGGAATCAATGGTACGGAAAGTAAAGTTGCAAGGATTACCGCTAGTATTGAAAAGAAAATGAGACCATAGAAAGGCCAGATGATTTTTTTTCGCTTGAGAATATAAGTTCGTAATCGGTTATTTTCAATGAATTGGCTGATGGCGAAGACTATGCCGGCAAGGCTGAGCATCTCGAACCAACGAACATATACCCCCACAACTTGAAGCGGATTCACATCGGTACAATCTGATAAGCCAAGCAAACATTTGAGAGGGATGTCGTTCATAAATTGGCCCCCTCCCTATTGCCCTCCACAATTTCAATTTCTTCCCTGGTAAGGTCGTTGAGCCCATACACCAACTGGTCGATCTCTTGCTCCAATGCGTTCATGTCCGCTCCGACATCTTGGCCTGGTCGAGGCCATGACCTGCTGGGAGACTTTCCTTCTTGGCCTCGATGAGTGCCAGCGCAATGGGGTGAGTATCGACATTGACCTTGACCCGAAGCACATAGTCGACCCTTCCTCGCGAGCGGCGTCGTGCCTTCCCATTAATGATTTCAACCGTGCCTGCGGTTTCTTCACGTCGAATGAGGTCCTCTGTCCAGCCACATTTGTGAATAGCTGGGTCAATGAGTTTCGCTCTTGTATCTGCTTCGTTTAGTGTCATTTTTTTATCCAACAATCTCGTCATCCGATCATGCCCAGTAATTCGCCACATCCGATGTGGCGTTTCTGATTTGTCACAAGCCTTGTGACAAATCATCTGCCCAAATTACTCCCATCTCACTGCTCTTTTCTGCTTCGTTTCGTTTTTTTCTTTGCCAAAAGTTTCTTGGGAACAAACTCATTCACGCTTTCAATCAAACGCCGCTCACGTTCAATTTCTTTGCGCAGTTCCTCTTCATCTGGAAGCACCAGCTTGTATCGCGATGCAAAAAGTTTCTGGTTTTCTTTGAGCACTGAATAGTGAACGACCGCGTCCTCTTTATCAGAGCAGAGGATGAGCCCAATAGCGGGATTGTCTTCAGGCACTTTGAATTGTTCCTCATACATCCGAACGTAAGCATCCATTTGGCCAATGTCTTGATGAGTAAGAGCACCGACTTTGAGATCAATCAAAACAAAACACTTGAGGTGATAGTTGTAGAAGACAAGATCGACGTAGAAATCTTTATTGCCGATGCGGATATGCTTTTGCCGAGCGACAAAAGAAAATCCTTTGCCCAGTTCCAGTAAAAAATATTGCAAATTGGCAATAAGGGCCTCTTCAAGTTTTGATTCACGCAATTTTGGCAAATTTGGAAGATTGAGAAATTCAAGAATATAAGGATTTTTGAGCACATCAATAGGCTGAAGACTGTCATCTTTGGAAACCGCATCTTTTAGCATTCCCGACTTGTCACGACTTTTGAGTAAACGTTCATAGAAAAGGGTCGATATCTGGCGTTCCAATTCACTTTTCTTCCAACCACAGCGCACGGCCTCCGTTTCATAAAAATCTCGGGCATTTTCGTTTTCAACGCGCATGAGGGCTCGGTAGTGAGACCAGCTTAAATTCGGGTGAAAAGGACTATTTGCCAATTCTCTCCCTGTTAGGGAGAGTTTTTTATCGTCTAAAGATTCTCTCCCCGTCGGGGAGAGAATCTGGGATTGGCGATCTTGATAAGCGGAATAGAACTTGCGAAAATTCCAAAGTGTTGGAGCTGCATAACCTTCACCATAGCGCTTGGTAAGCATCTCCGATAAGCCTTCAATGACCCGCTTTCCATATTCCGCACGTTCTTGTCCCTTTTGGATCTCCTGAACAATTTCCTGCCCGATACGCCAATAGGCAACAACCATGTTGCTGTTTACCGACCGCACCACGTTGGCCCTGGCTTGTTCCAAAATAGACACAACACGTTCAAAGAGGCTATTCGCCGAATCAGTTTTCACCATTTTATTTTTGGTTTTTTTCATAACAATTCTTACTTTCTTGACGATTGCACCACCTGCTTGAGCAACGCTTCCAAATCTTTTTTCTTGTAGAGCCGATACCCATTCACGGGATTGCGATGAGTTTTGATCTTGCCTGACTTTTCCCAGTTGCGAAGCGTCCCCGCTGACACTCCCAAAAATCGGGCGGCTTCTCGGACCATGATGTAGCTTTGTAGATTTTCCATAGATATTTTAAATAGGTAGATCACAAACTACTCTTTGTCAAAGACTTGCAAAGGTTACAATTTTACGTTTTCAGATCCAAAACCCCGTCCACTTTTTAAGCATCCCATAATCCCCAGCGCAAGGGCAACACCTGCCCTCGGCAAATGGGAAAAACATGATGAAAATTTCGGAAGTGAATATTCAGCTCATCAAGCCCGTGGGCAGGAATGTTAAATCAGTAAAGTGTTAACCATGTGCCCGGAACATACCCTAAATGCGGAGAGGGTGGGATTCGAACCCACGGTACCAGTTAAGATACACACGCTTTCCAAGCGGGCGCCTTAAGCCACTCGGCCACCTCTCCATTTTTCTTCGAGGGGAGACCCCATCTCCCCTCGAGCTCCCCATTGAACTACCTTTATTTCAAAATTATTCCTATACCTAAGCAACAATTCATCGCTTAAGCTACGCGAAGTAAATTCGCCTCCGCTTAAGCTATATAATTTTCGTCAGAAAATTTTTCCTCTATTTTCGATTTTCCATTTTCCAAAATTTTCGCACTGAAAAATAGAGGAATATGCCCTTAACAAAACGCCTTCTTCACCACAATTCAAAATTATTTTTTGCTTTTCCGTAAATTTTTAAAAAAATCACTGAGCATTTGGGCGCATTCGTCGGCTTTAACTCCCCCCATTACTTTAGGATGATGGTTAAAAAACTTGGCCTCGTGCAGGCTTGCCACTGACCCACAAACCCCGGCCTTCAGATCTACAGTCCCAAACACAACTCGAGAAATACGCGCCAACACAATGGCGCCCCAACACATGGTGCACGGTTCAAGGGTTACATATAAAGTTGTATTTAATAAACGCCAATTTTTTAACTTATGAGCGGCTCTTTGAATGGCAATCAATTCGGCATGTCCCAAGGGATCTTGCCGAGTCTCGCGCACATTATAACCACGAGCGATCACCTCCCCTTCCTTCACCAACACCGCCCCCACCGGCACTTCATCTTTTTTCAAAGCCTTGCGAGCCTCGCGTAGGGCCAGTGTCATCCATTGTTCATCGTGTAATTTCATAGCTGAAGAGCTTCCTATAATCCCGTAGACACGTCCCCTAAATTAAGTTAAACCAACACCCATTATGCCCAAAACCAAAACCTTAGCTCTCATAGCCCATGACGCTAAAAAACATGAGCTTATTGCATTTGCCAATCGTCATATCAAGTGGTTAAAAAAATTCAAACTCGTCGGCACCAAAACCACCGCCGCTTTTTTAACTCGAGAAACGCAATTAAAAATTCACCCCTTACTTTCGGGGCCCATGGGGGGCGACCTGCAAGTGGGTTCTTTAGTGGCCTCCGGCAAGGTTGATATCTTAATCTTTTTTCGTGATCCTTTAACCGCCCAACCACACGACCCCGACATCAATGCCCTGGTTCGGATTTGCGATGTTCACAACGTCCCGGTGGCCACCAACCCTGCCACGGCCCATTGCATTATTAAAAGTCTTTAACCATGACTTGGAAATTTGAAAGCACGGCTTGGCCCAAGCCCGCAACCCTAGCAAGTCTCATCACCTGCCAACCTCATAGCTTCTGGCTTGATTCTGACGCTATGGCACATCCTCATGCCAAATTGAGCATCGTAGGTGTTGAACCCGAAATTATTTTTGATACTAAGCAAAAATTGGCCAAGCTCGAAAAACACCTAAGCTCAGGTGCCAACCCACTCCCCTTACCTTTTGCAGGGGGGGCCTTAGGCTTTATTACCTATGAAGCAAAATTCTATTTTGTGTGCCATCGCCTCTACTGGGTTTATGATCACTCCCGAAAAAAATCTTACCTCCTTTATCAAAACAAAGATGCCAAGCTCAAACAACAGTGGTTAAAAAAAATTAAAAAACTCATCTCACCTGTAACCGCTGTTAAAAACCCATTCGCCCTATCTTCTTTAAGATCAAACTTTTCTAGAAAAACCTATCAACAAACCATTCAAGAAATCATTCATCGCATTCACCGTGGAGATTGCTATCAGGTTAACCTCTCTCAACAATTTAAAATCCCTTTTCAAAAAAATATCGGCGAATTTTATCTCCAACTACGCACGGTGTCGCCTGCCCCTTACATGGCATTCATCAATACAGGCACTGAAATTATTTTATCAAATTCACCCGAATGCTTTTTAAAAATCCAAGGCCGCGAAATCATTTCTCGCCCCATCAAAGGCACTCGCCCCCGTGGGCAAACCAAAAAACAAGACCTTCAATTAAAAACAGAACTTTTTAAAAGCCAAAAAGATGCGGCCGAACTTCTGATGATCACAGATTTAATGCGTAATGACTTAGGTAAAATAAGCACGCCCGGAAGCGTCAAGGTGCCTTCGTTAAAAAAGGTCGAAACTTTCTCGAATGTTCACCATTTAGTTGCAACCGTGACCGCAACACTTGCTTCCAACATCACCCCGCTACAAGCCTTTTTATCGGCATCTCCAGCCGGTTCGATCACGGGCGCACCTAAACTCAAAGCCATGGAGATTATTCGAGAATTAGAACCTAACCCACGGGGCATTTATACTGGATCCATCGGCTACATTGACTTTAGAGGCAATGCCGCTTTTAATGTGGCCATTCGCACCGCACTGTTTAAAAACAATCAGCTCTATTTTAATAGCGGGGGTGGTATTGTAGCTGATTCTGATCCCGCTAGTGAATATGAAGAAACGCTTTACAAAGCTAAAAATTTTTTGAAATTACTTTTACTAAGGAGGACATAATCTACTACACATCTGACTTCGGCTCATGGCCTGCGACTGCGTCAGATTTCACAAAAAATTCATCAACGTAGCTTAGGCTACGCCTCCGAATTTTTTGCTCATCTTCCTTGTCTCGGCTCATGATCCTATGTCATATGTATAGTAGATTATGTCCTCCTTAGTAGGATGAAAACAAAAATGCTCGTCTATCATAATGGCTGCTGGCTTGAAGAGAGTAAGGTCACCATCCTCTTGCTCGACCACGGCTATTTGTTTGGTTATGGCCTTTTTGAAACGCTGGCCTGCTTTAAAGGTAGGGTACTTTACTTAAAGGAACATCTACAACGACTGAAAAAGGGGCTCAAAATTTTAAAGATCCCCCTCGATGTTGACAACGCCGCTATTCAAAAGGCTATTTATCAAACCCTCAAACTCAACGGCCTCACGCAAGGTTATGTTAAACTGCTGATTTCGCCCGTGGGGTGGGACCTAGGTGCCGACGCCCTTTATCAAGAAACTAATTTTTTCATTATCGCCAAACCCCATCAACTTTATCCTAAAAAATATTATACCCATGGTGCCAAAGCTTACCTTGTCGATAATTTAAGGATCCACCATGATTATTTAAGCCAAGTCAAAATGCTCAATTATGGCCGCCCCTACTTTGCCCGTAAGATCGCCAAAAATAAAAAAGTTGTGGATGTTCTCATGAAGGATGTGACTGGCCATCCCGTCGAAGGCAGTAGTTCTAATCTTTTTATCATCAATGACAAAAACCACATCTTAACCCCGCCCCTATCGAGTGGAATTTTGGCAGGGGTCACTCGTGATAAAGTCATGCTTTTATGTAAAAGGCTTAAAATGCCGATTCACGAAAAACTTTTCTCCACACAAGATCTGTTTAACGCCAAAGAAGTCTTTATCACCAGTTCGTTAAAACAGATAATGCCTATCACTCGCATCAACGGGAAAAAAATCGGCAGTGGAAAGGTTGGGGCCATCACTCAACAATTAATAAAACATTTTAATGTGTAAATGCCTATGTCAACCCGCACTATGCAAAAACCCAAGATCGTCTTCTTAGATGTCGATACTCTTGATTTAGGTGATATCAACACCCAGCCTTTGAAGCAGTTAGGCGATTACCATGCTACATCATTATCTCACGTCGAAGAACTTTCACCTTCTCTACGCGATGCTTCGATCCTGATCTGCAATAAAGTCCCATTAAAAGAAAAAGAATTACCCCTTCTCCCCAATTTAAAATTAATCTGTATCACAGCGACCGGGGTTAATAATGTAGATTTAAATTCAGCCAAAGCTCAAGGCATTGCGGTATGCAATGTGGCCGGCTATAGCACAACGACGGTGGTTGAACACGCTTTGCTTTTTTTATTGGCTTTTTCGCATCGACTTTTCGAACACCACGAAAGTGTCATCACTCAAAAGTGGAGCCACTCCCCCCGTTTTGCGTACCTTGATTTTCCCTATCGTGATTTAAGTGGCAAAACCTTAGGGCTAATCGGCTATGGCACCATTGGTCGTCGCGTAGCTAAATTAGCCAAAGCGCTAGGCATGAAAATATTGATTGGCAAAATTCCTGGGCGCCAGTATGCGGCATCACCTAAGCGTTGCTCACTTAAAGAACTCTTAAAAAAAAGTGACTACATCAATTTGCATTGCGCGCTCAGTCAACAAACCCAACATCTCATCAACGCTCAAACCTTGGCCTTCATGAAACCTTGCGCTTACTTATTAAATCTAGGCCGAGGGCCTCTCGTTAACGAAAGCGATGTCGCTTTGGCTCTAGAAAACGGAACCTTGGCCGGTTACGCCAGCGATGTCATGGCCCAAGAACCACCCCCAACCAACTCACCACTTCTCAACGAAGCAATAAAATCGAAAGTCATCTTTACACCTCACATCGCCTGGGCATCGCAAGAATCTCGCCAACGCCTCATCAACGAAATCGCTCTCAACATCCAAGCCTTTTTGAAGGGGAAAAAGCGAAATAGGATTGTTTAAAAGCGGTAGACAAAGCGGGAATGATATGCTGTAATATATCTAATATTAAAATTTATATGTTAGGACATATTAATGCGATTAACCATCCAACCGTTCATCGTCATGCTCAGAAATGCACGTAAGGCCATGAGGTTAAGCCAAAGAGAGCTGGCCGATAAACTTGGTATTCCACAAAGTCATCTTTCCAAAATTGAAGCAGGCTCGGTGAATCTTAAACTGACTAGCTTTGTGGAAATGGCCCGCGGGCTAGATTTAGAAGTCATGCTTATTCCCAGGCAGAAAATTTCTTTAGTAAAAAGCCTGATCGCTGCTCAAACAACGATTAAGGGTAATGATGAAATCAAGCCCGCCTACACCTTGGATAATGAAGAGGATGAAGAGGACTAATATGCCTGAGATTCGCTCGTTGAATGTTTTATTATATGGCGAGCCCATAGGCATGCTAACGTTTCTGCCAGGGGAACAAACCATTTTAAGTTTCAATCAATCCTACCTAAACCACCCCTCGCGGCCGGTATTGAGCCTTTCCTTCAAAGATACTTTCGGTGGACTGATTACCGATTTTAAACCAACCCGAATTCAACTACCGCCCTTTTTTTCGAATCTGCTTCCCGAAGGTCATTTGCGAGATTATCTGGCCAACCATGCAGGAGTGAATGCAAAACGCGAATTTTTTCTGCTTTGGATCCTTGGTAACGACTTGCCCGGTGCCATCACCACCGAACCTGCTGACAGAAAAAGCTGGCCGCCGGAAATATCCAGCAATGTTCAGGTTTCACGTAAAGATGTACTACGATTCTCTTTGGCGGGTGTGCAGATGAAATTCTCAGCAATAGCAGAAACTAGCGGTGGGCTGACCATTCCAGCAAAGGGCATCGGTGGCTCGTGGATTGTCAAGCTGCCCTCCACTCGTTTCGCCAATGTACCCGAAAATGAATATTCTATGATGACCCTGGCAAAAAGCATTGGTATGGATATCCCCGAAATACGGTTGGTGAATTTTTCCAAAATTACTGGCCTTCCAAAAGATATCGAAAAAATTCCAGGCCAAGCCTTAGCCGTGCGCCGCTTCGATCGCACCGCTCAAGGACCTATCCATATGGAAGATTTTGCACAGGTGTTTGGGGTTTATCCCGATGATAAATACAAAAAGGCCAGTTACAAAAATATTGCCGAAGTCCTTTGGCAAGAAACGGGTAAAGCAGGCATTGCCGAATTTATCCGCCGTCTGGTCTTCAATACTTTTATCGGTAATGCAGACATGCATCTCAAAAACTTTTCTTTGCTTTATCCCGATCGTAAAAATGCCAAGTTGTCTCCGGGTTATGATTTTGTTTCTACGATTGCTTATCTTAAAGATGAAAATATGGCCCTAAAACTGGTTAAATCAAAACGCATGACTGACCTTTCGTTAAAACAACTTTCTTACCTAGCTGCAAAAGTTGGCTTGCCAGAAAAAGGGGTGCTCGACACCGCGAAGGAAACGGTGCAACGTTTTCGTCAAGCATGGCGCCACGAACGCAAACATTTGCCCTTAACCGCTCATGCCATTCGTATCATTGAAAAAAATGTCAAAGCAGTGAAACTTGCAGGAGAAGTGAAATAACACCCAATATCTACAAATATTGACTCAGCGAGTTATCTAATTTTGTACAAATTATAATTTTTTTACAAATTCCTCAAAATTTCTAGCAACTTTTTCTCAAAACGATGGAGATCCCCGACAGAGTCAGGAGGGATATAATATGGGGGGGAGATATGAATTGCAATTCTGGTTACTCGATCAGTGGCGTTTGCGTCAGCGCCGATAAATTCCAAAAATCTATAGCAGGTATTAAAGAACATGTTGAACGATCTGGGCCACCTTCTAAACTTTCAACGGCGATTGGAACAAAATTAGATACCTTTATTCTAGATAAAGACCTGTCACTTGAAGAACTTAAATATATATTGAACCAGGATAAAATCCTTCAAACGGCAAGACGAGTACCTAAACGAGAGCCAGTAAGAGGGTTCTTCATTGACAATATGGGACTTTTATTCTTGCAAGAACAAACTCACGATGTCGATTATGTCATTAAACTCTGTAAATTGGGCCTCATTGATGGGGTTATTGATTATTTATCCACCGAACGAAGTTATCCAAACACCCTGCAAGATCCA
Organism: Deltaproteobacteria bacterium; assembly: GCA_016183235.1. Lineage (NCBI taxonomy): Bacteria > Pseudomonadati > Myxococcota > Myxococcia > Deltaproteobacteria bacterium. Next base: position 18,449 of record JACPFA010000039.1, on the reverse strand, counting down.
AAATTTAAAAATTATGTCTCAGGCCAAACCAAGCATCTTCTCGAATACGACGCAGCTAGGGCATTGTTAGAGGCAAATCCTGAAGATACTGAGTTTCAACGATGGATCGTTCATAAAGAACCGGCACTTTATAACCTCGCCAACCCCGAAGTTAAGAAAGATCGTGAGCTAGCCTTAGCCTTCGTAAAAGATAATTATCGTAATTATGAAGATCTCCCCACAGAGTTAAAAGAAGATGCCGAAATTTCAGATGAGTATCACGATATAGCTCCACGTGGAGGCATATTTATTGGAATGGACACAGGGTTCGTTATCCATAAAGATCTTGCGGTTGTCACACCTGTCCTAGGCATAACTTATTCCTTTGCTGGTCCCAATCACTGGGGATTTGGGTTTACTTTGCTTGGCACGTTGCCAGAGGAGGGACCCAAGTCTAGTAATATTAATATTTCAGTTAGTTATAGTCTTCTCCCAAATCGCACTGCTCATGAATTTCCTTTCTTGGACCTTCGCCTTGCCTGGCCTTTCGGAGTAAAAATACAGGAAGAGGGAGGAACAGATTACGTCTATCCTACCACTGGATTAGGATTAGAACTAACTATTAATCCGGATATTCCTTATGGTGATCCCGTACCTTTGCTTAAAACCGGTGTGAAATTCTTATGCACTCCTCCCGGAGATGAAACTTTGCCTTGTTCGATTCAGATAGTGTTTGGTTTAAATTTCCTTACGCCAATTATAGCAGCATTATCAGCAGCTCAATCATGACGGAGGTATGGTTTTGCTTATTTGTTCTAAAGGGTAAAAAGCGAAATAGGATTGTTTAAGCCTTTCTATAATCCCATCGATTGCAATGCCTCAGTCTTGCAGGGAGAGCACTTGGGTTGTTGAGGAAGCCATTGCTTGGAGTGGCGGGGCCCCAATGCGGGCTAGCCGGCGAGGATGCGCCGAGGCCCTCCGCAGGCGGGAACGCGGAAGGCTTCCGTGCCGGCTAGCCCCATTAGGGTCGCCACGGAAAGCACGGCTGACGAAACAACCCAAGTGCTCTCCCTGCAAGACTGAGGCATTGCAATCGATTTATTTTGCCATATTGACTTATGGTATTTAAGATGGTATTTTGTTTTTTGAAATGAGAAATACTTATAAAAAAATTACCATCCAAATCCCTAAGCAATTACTTAACCATGCCCTTGAATCTTCGAGGTTGGGCATTACCCAAACCATTGCCCAAGGATTAAAATTAGTGGCTGCTAGCCATGCCTATGAAAAACTTAAAAACCTGCGTGGAAAAGTCAAATTTAATCTCAATCTAAAAAAATTACGGGAAGATCGTACGTGATTGCAATCGATACGAGTTCTTTGATTGCCTTTTTATCAGGCTCTAAAGGTCCCGATGTTGAATGGGTCGATAAAGTTTTAACCGATAAAATAGGGGTATTGCCACCGGTAGTTTTAACCGAATTGCTAAGTGATGCCTCTTTACCCAAAACAACTTTAGAACTTTTCACCCAACTCCCTTTGTTAAACCTTTCTACTCATTATTGGAATAACGCTGGCTTATTAAGAGCAAAAATCATCTCAGGTGGTTTTAAAGCAAGGTTGGCGGACACTTTAATTGCCCAAGCTTGCATTGAAAACACTGTGGCATTAATCACACGCGACAAAGATTTTCGTCATTTCCAAAAATACGGCGGATTAAAGTTACTGTAAAATTCCCGGTTCTTTATAGCACCATGCTCAGTAAAAACATTAGGTAACGCTGTCGAATGTTTAAGCTTCTTGAACCGGTCGCAATTTGCGACCAGTTCATCCCGCTCTTTTCCAGTCATCGGTACAAGATCTATCATAGCCTTTACCTCCTCTGTATTGAGGCAAAGGCAAAACTCATGCCAATCTTCTATTCAAAGACAGCTGTTAGCGGGATGACATTCCGATTTTTTCATACAGAAGGCTGGCTTCCTTATCAAAACCTTGTTTTTTATAAACATCTGCTAATTTTTTAATTGCTTCAGCTACATCTGAATCATTAGGTGCTATTTTTAGCGCTTTTTGATAAAGCTCCTTAGCCTGATTATACTCACGTTGGAGGACATAATTTTTTGCCAACGCTAATAAATCTATGGTTAACGAAATGAGATTTTCTTCGGCTTTATCTTTTTCATATTCTTCTTTATCAGATTCAAGTACTCGCTTAAAAAATGGTTCTGCTTCCGTATAACGCCCTTGCGCTTGATAACAATCTGCCAAACTATAAAACGCCGTAATTAGAAGTTGAGGTGCTTGAGCACGTTCAAGCAATTGGATTGATCGTTTTAAAGCCTCTTCCGCTTCAGAATATTTTTTCTGTTCTACATACACTGCGCCTAAATTATTAAGCGCTATACCTACATCTGGATGGTTTGCACCTAATCTTTTTTCTTCATTACCTAATGCCCTGATTAACAATTCTTCTGCTTTATTCAAATTGCCATTGATCCTATAGATATCTGCCAAATTTTCATTTGAAACAGTAATTGCTTCGTGGCCAGAGGAAAAATTCCCTTCGGCAAACTGCAAAGCCAATTTCCAGGCTCGCATAGCATCATCATATTGTTTGCGATCAGTAAACTCGGCAGCATTAGTAGCTAATTGTTCCCATTGTTCTTCTTTATTTTTACTCGCACTACAATCAACTAAAATTATTGCAAAGAAAGCTAGACTTACGAAAAAAAATATTTTTTTTAATTTCATTAGAACTCCCATAGAATATATTTTTTGCTAATTTAAACGATTGGGGCAAGGCCTTTCCTGAAAATAAATGCCCTGCTAGGCTACTTGCAAAACGACAGCCACTGCCGTGAAATTTACCTTTCAGCCTTTTGCCACCCAATTGATAAATTTTTTCTCCATCATACAAAATATCAATGGGCTCACCCGGGAAAAAAGATCACATGACGGAGGTATTGAAAAATATGACGAAGGAACAATAAATAAATTGAACCCACCGAGCCTCACCTTTCATATGAAGAGGAACAACAGGCCCATAAGTTTGACCACCCAGTTTTTTGTATGGGAAAATCATCAGATCTTTAAAAGTAACGGCGGGGCTGATTTAGCGGGGATATAAAAAATACCAATCTCTTTATCTTTAGCAATTCCTTTTTCGGCCTTTCTAAAAACCTTGAGCTGATCCTTTCCCGAAGCAACAACACGCCCATCAACCACACCCACATATCGGCCTGGGTATCGCGGTTTAAGCCGTCCCATAAGTTTTGAAAGCTAATCCTTTTTCATACCGTCGATCGTTATAAGAAAACCTAGGAGTTTGACAAGGGGGAAATATGCGATGCGATTCTGGTCATTCGATCAACAAAGATCATGATGGAGGTATGGTTTTGCTTATTTGGTATTTGCTTATTTGGTTGTATAATCCCAAAATATACGATAAATTGGGATTGTGATACCGAGAATATTAACTATACAAAATAATTACAGTTTTTTTCTCTTTGGGCCAAGAGGATCGGGGAAATCAACCCTTTTAAAGCAGCATTTTAGTGTTATGCCCAATACAATCTGGGTTGATTTACTCGATCCTGATGAAGAGGCTCTTTTTCAAACGGATCCCAACGAACTAACAAGAAGGGTCATGCATCTGCCTCCCCAATCCTGGGTTATCATCGATGAAGTTCAAAAATCCCCCAAACTTTTAAACCTTGTTCACAAACTCATTGAAGAAAAAAAAATATATTTTGCGCTTTCAGGTTCTTCAGCACGAAAACTCAAACGGGGAGCGGCCAACCTTCTTGCCGGAAGGGCTTTTGTCTACCAACTTTTTCCTTTTTCATCTTTAGAATTAAAACAAGATTTTCAACTGCAGGAGGTCTTGGAATGGGGCAGTCTTCCAAAAGTTGTAGAGTTTAAAAATCAAGTTGATAAAAAACTATTTCTGCACGCCTACGCCACCACCTATTTGAAAGAAGAAATCCAAGCTGAACAAATTGTGCGAAATTTGCCCGCTTTCCGAAAGTTTTTAGAAGTGGCAGCACAAATGAATGGTCAACCGTTGAATTACTCAAAAATTGCGCGAGACATTAATCTGGATCATTCTGTCGTTAGAAATTACTATGAGATTTTAGAAGATACTTTAGTTGGCTTTCACTTACCATCCTATGATGAGTCATTGCGCAAACAGCAACGCAAGGCATCTAAGTTTTATTTCATTGACTGCGGCATTAAGCGTGCTCTGGACAAGATGCTTGAAGTGCCCCTTCGACCAAAAACATATGAATATGGTCGTGCCTTTGAGCATTTCTTGATTTTGGAATTTTTTAAACTATGTCAATACCGCAAGCACGATGAAGAACTCTATTACTTGCAAACCAAAGACGGAGTTGAGATTGACTTAATTATCAAACGTCCAGGGAAACGTACGTTGTTCATCGAAATAAAATCAACTGATCATCTTACTCAGAAAGATTTTACTTCCCTTGAAAAAATAACTACCCATACAAAAAATATTGATGCCTTTGTCTTGTCACTGGACCCACATCGAAAAACAGCGGGAAATGTTCAAGCCTTTCATTGGCAAGAATTTCTGCAGTTATTTCAAAATGATCATTTATAGAATATATTTTTTGCTAATTTAAACGATTGGGGCAAGGCCTTTCCTAAAAATAAATGCCCTGCTAATGGGGTTTTCTTCTTTGCGGAAATTTTTACCTAAAATCCATTTTGCCTCGGGTAGATTGGGAGTCCATAGGTTCACCACCGACAATATTTTTTTTAGTTCAGGTGAAAAGTTTTTAATAAAAGATCATGACGGAGGTATTGAAAAATATGACGAAGGAACAATGCTTCCTCCGCCATATGATTCTACAAGATTCTACAATATGATTCTCTATACCCCAATATCTACAAATATTGACTCGGCGAGTTATCTAATTTTGTACAAATTATTTTTTTACAAATTCCTCAAAATTTGTAGCAACTCTTTTGGAAAACCACTGAGACCCCGCCTAGAACAAGTTAATATTCAGAACTGGTCAACCACTCATTAACAAAGTCAGGGGGGAATATGAGATGCGAATCTGGTTACTCGATCAATGGCGTTTGTGTCAGCGCCGATAAATTCCAAAAATCTGTAGCATATATTGAAAAAGACTTACACAAGGGATGCTTTTATGATTATAAACGTGATGAGGCATCTTCAGTTGCTAAAAAATTAGATGCCTTTATTCTTGACCAAGACCTGTCACATGAAGAATTAAAACTTCTATTAGAAGGCCCCTGCATTTCTGAGAACCTAGTGATGCCAAATGGTTTAGTCGACACCATAGAGGAAGTTCTTAATACTTATAAGAAAGTTTTCGATCCCAATACTTACTATACTTACCATAAAGTTTCCCTTCTCTTTTTTGCCTTGGCTGACGATAATTTTTTCTCCCAACCTAATTTCATTAAAGAAATCCTTCGATCAGCAACAAGCGCGTCTGAACGAGAGAAAATAATAGAGTTCTTTCGTGAGAATATTGAACTTTTATTCTTGCAAGAACAAACCCATCACAATCCCGATTATGTCATTGAACTCTGTAAATTGTTTCCCATTAACGAGGTCGTTGGTTATTTATCCAAACAAAGTTATCCGAACGTCCTACAAAATCAAAAATTTAAAGGTTATATCTCACAACAACCGCCCGAACACGCTTACGCTGCTAAGGTATTGCTCGAGGCAAATCCTGAAGATACCGAGTTTCAACGACAGATCGTTCGTAAAAACCCAGCAGCTTATCCTCTCGCCAACCCCGAAGTTAAGAAAGATCGTGAACTAGCCTTAGCCGCCGTAAACCATAATTATAATGTTTATGAAAGCCTCTCCACAGAGTTAAAAGAAGATCCCGAAATTTCTTCGCTATTTCAGCAAAAAACAGATGAACATTACGGGGAGCTTCGACAGAAAACCATTTCTGTGGAGTGGACTACAGGTGTCGCAATCTATAAAGACCTTGGGCTTGTCCTTGGCCTGACAGCCTCCCTTAACGGTCGCTGGGGAATCGGGATTTCTTTGCTTCAAGGATCTGATTTTGGTGATTATCATATTTCACCTAGTTATAGTCTTTTGCCAAATCGCACTGCTTATGAATATAGTTTCTTGGACCTTCGCCTTGCCCTGCCCTTGGGAATAAAAACACAGGACGAGGGAGGAGGAGTTAGGGCCGACTTCGCCACTGGATTAGCATTAGAACTAAGCATTAATCCGGGTATTCCTAATGTAGATGGCTTACCTTTGCTCAAAACCGGCGTGCAATTCTTATGTACTCCTTTCAAAGATGAAACTTTCCCTTGTTCGATTCAATTAACGTTGGGTGTAAATTTCATGACGATACTTCCAGGGCTTCTATTGATATTCCCACCGGATTAGAAAATTAAAGTAAAAGCATTAAAAGCATGACGAAGGTACGATTCTGCTACTGATTCCAAACTAGGGATCGTCCAAAAATCGTACCTTCGTCATTAACTGCCTCTATGAGACAAATTTCGTGGCATACGGGGTAAGGATTTCTTTGAGGTAGCAACAGGATTCCATCTTAAAAAATGACTTTTTTTAGTAATATATTAAAAAAGTCGTGACTTTTTAAAGTATTTATTTAAAATAGTCAGATGAGTTCTTACCGCTATTTATCTCACTATCTGCAGACTCATCCGCAAGATTTGGCAAAAATGGTACTAGTGGCCGGCCCTAGACAAGTTGGCAAAACTACTCTAGTGAAAAGGCTCCCTAAGCTTTTAGGCTATCGTCATTCGTGCTATCTAAACTGGGATATTCCAGAAGATAGAAAAATCCTTAAATCTCCTGATCTACATTTTTTCAGAGAACTCGCAGCTAACCAATCCACCCCCACGCTCATCCTGCTTGACGAAATTCACAAAAATCCTCGCTGGAAAAAATTCTTAAAGGGCCTTTACGATGCCCTCCACGAACAGCTCCATATCGTTGTTACAGGATCAGCAAGACTCGACACCTATCGTCGTGGTGGAGACAGTCTTATGGGGAGATATTGGTTGTTTCACCTCTTTCCACTAACAATTGCAGAAGTTAACAAAAACTCTCAATTCAAATTACCTAATCCTATTAACCATCAAGTAAAAAAAGAGAATTACCAGGTTTATCATCAATTATTTCAGCAGGGAGGATTTCCTGAGCCCCTATTTAAATTAAATGCCACCCAACATGCTCGATGGTCTCATTTACGCAAAGAAACTTTGGTTAAAGAGGACTTGCGCGATTTAAGTCGCATTCAAGAATTAGAGGGCATCCACACATTAATGGAATTATTACCCAACAAAGTGGGTTCCCCTTTATCCTTGCAATCTTTACTCGAAGATCTCGAGATTTCTCATCCCACTCTTAAAAATTGGCTGCGCTGGCTTAGGCATCTTTACTATTATTTTAGTATCCCTGTTTATTCAAAGAAATTGATTCGCTCTTTGAAAAAGGAGCAAAAAATTTACCTTTATGACTGGGCCAATATTAATGACCCCGGAGTTCGATTTGAAAATTTAGTGGCTCTCCATTTATACAAGGCAGTTACCGTTTATCGTGAAATGCTGGGCGCTCCTTTAGAACTTTATTATCTACGAGATAAGGAGAAACGCGAAGTCGATTTTTTGGTTTTAAAAGCTAAAACACCTTGGCTGATGATTGAAAGTAAACTGAATAACGAATCTAATCCAAAACAATTAAAATATTACAGTGAAAGGCTTAAACCCGAGCACGCTATCCTCTTGTACCATCAATCAACCAAGCCGGAATGGAAATATTATCATAACATGAAATACTGGCAAACCGATGCTGCAACCTTTTTTGCGCAGTGGTTATAAATTTACTAATTTTTTGAAGTAAACAAATTTTTAGATAACTTCACTGCCTGAAATAAAGACTCATCTAAAAACAAATGCCCTGCTAGGCTGCTTGCAAAACGACAGCCACTGCCGTGAAATTTTCCCTTCAGTCTTTTGCCCCCAGATTGGTAAATTTTTTCTCCGTCATACAAAACATCAATGGGTTCACCTGGCAAATGCCCACCTTTTAATATCACGGCTTTCTGTAGAGATTTTTGGGGAGATAAGATGGGGTATAATAATTTTGCAATCAAAATGGGGTTTTCTTCTTTGGGGAAATTTTTACCTAAAATCCATTTTGCTTCGGGCAAATTAGGGATCCATAGGTTCACGACCAACAACAATTTTTTGAGTTCAGGTGAAAAGTTTTTAACATCAATTAAATAAGGGCCTGCACTTGCCCTCCAAATGGGATCCCAAATTACAATCCTAGGGTGACAAGCGCGAACGAATTTTAGCAAAACATCAACTAATTTCACAGAACCGAGCATGCCTATTTTAACCACGACGGGTTCATACGCACCAAGCAAAGCTTTTAGCTGCTCAGAAAGTTCTTTTGCACTCACCGCGCGATAACTTAAAAATTTCGCTGCCACTTGGTAAGTATTGGCCGTAATGGCATGAACCGAAGGAACTTTTAGTTTTTGTAACACTTGAAAATCGGCCAACACCCCTGCCCCGCCACTGGGGTCAAATCCACCGATTGTTAAGACCACTCGTTTTTTGTTTTTTTTCATATGAAGAAGATTCTTCGCCTTCGGCTCTGAATGACATCAAAAGGTTTCTCTGGCCGAAATGATTTTAATTAATTCACGAACTCTAGCTTCAATATTTTTTGCTCCTAGGATCTCGGTAATCATCGCCACAGCAGCAACGCCCGTTGCTAATACCGCTGGTAATTTTTTTTGATTAATTCCACCAATGGCCACCAGTGGCACCGATAATTGTTGCACTAATGTTTTTAAAACCTCTAACCCACAAACCGGGTGGCCAAGACCCTTCGTAGCAGTTGGATAAACCGCGCCCATGGCTACATAATCAGCCCCTAGCTTTTGCGCTTGTAATGCTTCTTCAAGGCTATGAGAAGAATAACCAATGATTTTTTCATGCCCTATTTTTTGTCGCACTTGTGGAATACTCCCATCATCAACCCCCATGTGCACCCCATCGGCCCCCACTTCCAAAGCAAGGTCAAAATAATCATTCACAATAAACGTAAATTCAAACTCTTGCTTCAAAGCTACGATAGCCTTGGCAATCGTAGAAATTTCGTGGGCAGTATAGCCTGCTTTGATGCGCAGTTGCAGGATCTTCCCCCCACCTTTTAATATAGCCCGGCAAACCTTAACCGGATCTTGCTCCACACTAAACCGCGGATCAAAAATCGCATATAACCCATGAATAACTTTTTTTTGCATAAAAATGCTATTACTCTAAACTCACCAAATATTTGCAGAGAAGTCTTTTCGAGGTGGGGGGAGGTCAAGGGAGAGCCTTTTAGCGAGGGCGGACGTAGGAGGGTAATATAAATGCTGTCATTGCGAGCCCAACGGGCGTGGCAATCTCACCGGTTAAACCGAGGAGATTGCTTCGTCGCAGACTCCTCGCAATGACAGAAGCCCTCCTTAAGCCGACCGGGCGCGGGCTCTCCCTTGACCTCCCCCCACCTCGAAAAGACGTGGCTCAATGAATTGAAATTTTGTGCACCACCCACATAATCCCAATCCCCCCCATAAAGCTCAAAAAAGTCTGCCAGCGTGAACTGGAAAGGCGATGAATTTCAGGGATCAAATCGGTTAAGCAAATTTCTAAAAAGGTGCCGGCTGCAAAACCTAGCGCTAAGCCTAAGTAGTAACTCTCGTTGATCCCCCCCACCACAAAGAAAGCCAACAAGGCGCCTATTGGCACCATGGCCCATAATAAAATATTTGAAGCAACCACCTTAATGCGACTAAATTGACTATGCAATAAAATCGAAGTTAAACTAAAGGCCTCGGGGGTCTTATGGGCAAACACCGCAATAAAAACTACTAAGCCTAAACTAACACTGAGCAATCCACTACCCAAGGCAAAGCCATCAATTAAAGAATGAAGCGCCAAGCCTATAAAAGCTGCAATACCAATTTTATGGACTTCGCAATCAAGCGACAAGCTTTCACAAATATGAACCGTAACAAATTTTTCGACCACAAACAAAAAAACAAACCCGGCCAATACTGCAAAACTTGCAGTCTCACCCACTAAATGAATCGAACCTGGAATAAGATGCAAGAAAGAAGAACCCAGCATCAGCCCGGCTGAAAAACTTAAGAAAATGGGGAAACGCTCTCGTTTGTAATGGCGGAGGGCTGGCAAAATCCCCCCTATTAAAATAGCAAAGCCAATCACTAAGGTAAAAAGTGATAAATCCCGAATAAACACGGAGAAATTGACTACTGATTCAAAATTCATAGATTATCTTTCACCATAATTTGCAATTCCCGGATTTTTTTCCTAAGCGTATTGCGGTTAATGCCTAATACTTTCGCGGTTCGAATTTGATTACCATTTAATTTATTAAGCACTAATTTAATTAAAGGCCGCTCAGCCATGGTAATGATCGTCTGGTAAAGATCTTCCACATCCAATTCTTCAAATCGATCTAAAAATTTTTGGATTTTGTTTTCGATTAGTTCTTCTAAATGCATTTGCTCAAAATCTTTATAAACATTACCTCGATTGTCGACCCCCAAGAATGGGGCAAAATCCGCAACATCTAAGGTGTCATTGCTAGACAAAATAGCCGCACGTTTTAATACATTTTCTAATTCTCTAATATTACCTGGCCAACGATAATTTTCGAGCAATTTAAGACTGCCCTCCGTACACTTTTTATAAGCACCTCCATGTTCTTGGGCTAATCTTTTTAGAAAATAATTAGCTAAAATTGAAATATCTTCTTTCCTGTCTCGCAAAGGTGGCACATAGATCGGGATTACATTTAAACGAAAATACAAATCTTCACGAAAAGATTTGTCCGCTACCTTTTTTTCTAAATCTTGATGGGTTGCCGAAATAACCCGCACATCAATAGGGCGTGGATCTTCTTGGCCTAATCGCTGAATTTCTCTTTCTTGTAATACCCGTAATAATTTAGCCTGTAAGACTAAAGGCATGTCCCCAATTTCATCTAAAAACACCGTCCCGCCATTGGCACGCTCAAAATAACCCATGCGATCTTCATGAGCACCAGTAAAGGCACCCTTCACATAACCAAACAACTCACTTTCTAACAAATCTTTCGGAATAGCTGCACAATTCACGGCTACGAAGGGCCCCTTGGCTCTCGCACTATTTTGATGAATTGATTTAGCAATGAGTTCTTTGCCTGTTCCCGATTCTCCAAAGATCAGCACGCTGACATCATTATTAGAGACGCGGCCAATCATTTTATAAATATCTTTGATGGGCTTGGACTGGCCGATGATCTTAGTCTCGGGGTCTAAATTTCCAAGATTATTTTTTAAACCAACCGTCTCAAGGCTGGCTTGCTTAGATTTTAAAGCCTTCTCAACCAAGGTTTCCAATTCTTCCAAATCAAAGGGTTTGGTTAAATAATCAAAGGCCCCTCGCTTCATGGCTTCTACAGCATTCTTCATAGTATCTTGAGCGGTCATGACAATAAAACTAATCTTAGGTTTGGTTTGACGAATTGTTTGCATCAAATCTAACCCTGAAACAGATGGCAGATTAATATCGAGAATAACCACATCAAAATCTTGTTGCTCTAATTTACGCAAGGCCAACTCACCATCACTAGCCGCCTCTACTTCGTAGCCTTTTTTGTGAAACAATTTTTTTAAAATCGTACGCAAACTCAATTCATCTTCGATGATTAATAATCTTGCCATAACAACTCACCTTTCTATGGGGACCTCTAAAAAGGGTCCAGATGCAAGGCGCCCGCAAAGCCGCGACCGGAGCGTATATGGAAATACGTGAGGATCGCGGCTTTGTGGGCAACGCCGCAGATGGGCCCTTTTTAGAGGTCCCTAAACGCTCTTTAGAAAAACTTGCACCGTTGTGCCTTGCTTTGCTTCGCTTTCAATACGCAATTGCCCTCCACAATCATGAATAATCTTTTGCGAGATCATAAGCCCCAATCCCGTACCTTTGGATTTAGTAGAGAAAAAAGGCGCAAAGAGCGATTTTTTATGTTCATCAGGGATGCCTACCCCCGAATCAATAATCTCCACCTTAACCATGCGTTGCAATCGTTCGCTGGCTTCCTTCACTAAAAAATCCGTCATGATTTTGGTAACAATTTTAATTTCGCCTTCTTGGGGCATAGCATCGACCGCATTCTTTAAAAAATTAAGGAAGGCCTGTTTTAACTCATCTTCACGCCCCCATACTTGGGGGAGGCTGGGGTCCATTTCCAATTGAATTTTAATGCCACGAGCTTTCCATTTTATCCCATGCAAGGTAATAATTTCGTTCAACACCTTGTTAACATTAACGGGTACTAATTTCTTTTTTTTAGGCTTGGTAAAATTTAATAAATCGACAATGAGTTTATCTAAACGATCGACTTCTTTAATAATCATTTGAGGAAATTCTTGGAGTTCGCCCGCATGCACTTCTCGCAAAATCATCTCGGCCGCCGCCCGAATCCCACTCAAAGGATTTTTAATCTCATGGGCAAGACCTGCGGCAATAGTTCCCATTAAAGTTAAGCGGTCATAAAGCCTATGTTCTTCTTCGAACTGTTTAAACGAGGTTATATCTCTAAAAATCAGGATGACCCCTACCTTATGCACCCCTTCTCCAGCCAACAAAGCCCCATGAACTTCTAATAAAATTTTTTTTAAATCCCTTAATTCAAATTCAACTTCACGGATGGTGAAACTCAATTCATCTACCCAACACTGTTGAATCCGTTCGACTAATTCTGGCAGCATTTTAAAAAAATGCCGGTAATCTTTACCTGAAGCCGCCTGTTGGGAAGTACCAAACAACCGCTCCGCCGCTGGATTGAGCGATAAGATCTGCAAATGATCGTCGAGCAACATGACACAATCATTAAGATTGGCCAGCAACCTTTCAAACCCTTTAATGCCCAGCGAAGCAATCATCTACTGGCCTATATTTTAGGCTAAAACACCATTATTTGCCTATTTGGTGAGCACTAATGGGTTTGCTGAGAAAAAACAAGCGTAAAGTCTTTTTGAAAAGTAAGCAGGGCCTAACCTTGTTTGAAAACATTACCAGGAGCGAGCCCGTAGGAGGCATCTGTCATTGCGAGGAGTCTGCGACGAAGCAATCTCCTCGGTTTAACCGGTGAGATTGCTTCGCCCGTTGGGCTCGCAATGACAGAAGTCACTCTTCAAAAAGACGTGGCTTATATTGTCCTAAGGCCGGTACTCGATCAAAAGGATGGAAAAATTATCGGGCTTGGCCCGCAACCCATGCGGCAACACCCCACTCTTCATCCGCCGCTGCGTTTGCCTCCAAATGTTCTCAACGGTTGTAACAGGATTCCCTTGCGCTATCAATTCTACCAATTCATCTAATTGAAAATATAAATCATAAAAATTAGTGGTCACTCCATCGGTGACCAATAAAATCCTATCCCCCGGTTCTAAAGCTACTTCAGTGATCTCCACATCTCGGTGGGCACATAGGTGATCGATTCCCAAGGTACGAGTGAGGATATGGTTGAGATCTCGTGCGGTCACAAAATCTACCAAATGACTTTGCAAGAGATCTTGCCCATGGGTATGATCGTTGGTGGCCTTAAGTAGTTTGCCTTGCCGCACCACCATCGCTTTTACATCACCCACGTGAGCAAATTGAACCTGGCCTTCTTGCAACCTGGCGGCCAAAAAAGATGCCCCCATGGTGGTAGTGGGCCCATCTAAATATAACTTACGACTCCGATAAAGAATGGCATCATTGGCATAAACAAAACCTTGCCCAATGGTATGCCCCCGAGATAAAGCATATTCAAAAAAATCAATGGCCACACAAGAGGCTGTCTCGCCTGCAGCCAACCCACCAATGCCGTCGGCCATGGCAACCACCCTTTGTTCTGGCATCACCAACATGGCATCTTGATTACAAGATTTATAACGCACCCCTAAATCCGTCACCCCTATTACATGATAGGGGCCAAACTTTTGTTCAATAACTCCCATCTGATTATGGCGAATTTTGGTTCCCATCAAAATCCATTCAACTTGAGTGTGTTTCCCCTTGGCCCCCTGAAGATGGTAGCGCAAATTTTCCAAGATCGTTAACAAATGATAATGCCCCTGCATTTCTTGAATTTGATTGGCGATATCTTTATGCCCCCAACGGCGTAACAATCTCAAACCCTCTTCCAATTCATGAAGCAACACTTGGGCTAATAGTACTTTGAGCCCCCCGGATAACGGAATACCGGTTTTGGGATCCACTTTAAAAAAATTAAGAATATAAGAAGGAATTTGTTCGGGAGGTTTTACAAAAATACTTGCGTCATAACGACGATCTTCCTGCAACAAGTTGGGAGTTGAAAGACGCAAATGAGACAACAACCACTTGTTTAAATCAGAAGCTAACATGGAATCAGCCTCGACCATGTTCCACCTTGATAAGAGATTGTTGAAAAGGGTTAAAAGCTAGACCCATTTGCAGGCAAAATCAAGGCTAGTTGCGTCATTTAAGTAATTAGAAGTGACTTTGTCATCGCGAGCCCGAAGGGCGTGGCGATCTCCAACATGCTATGGTGGAGGTTGCTTCGTCGCAGACTCCTCGCAATGACAGCTTTTATAACAAACTATATGTTTTTTAAGTGCTCATGACTCGTCGCTTTCGCGCAAAGGGTTTCGGAAAGCTAAACCCCTAAAACTGAGGCATTACTTATTTAACCCATACTCAACCTTGATTATTTAATCAAAAGCACCTATGAGTCATGCATGGCTAGGCAATTCTTTCATTTTACCAGCCCAGGTTTTTGGTTCGTACATCTACTAGCCTTAAGTTACTGGGCCTATGGGTTCTCCCAAAATAAGGCGGGTAGTCTTACCCTTTTAATTTGTGCAGGCATTTACCTGTTTTCACTGCTCTCGGCCTTCATTCCCTGGCATGGCCTAGGGCAACGTCTTAATACCGGAATCCGCGACTACTTTCAGAAGGCCTTTGTGTATGTTGTCTATGTTAGTTTCACACTACAAATCTTGTACGGTTTAGGTCTTTCTTCATGGGTCTTAATTCCACTTTTTATCGGCTTGCTTCCTGTTGTTGTGGTCGATTGTATTCTACTCTATTTTTACGGCTTTATTGATCATAGCCCACTACCGATCAATTGGTTTTCTCATGGGCACGATCGTAATTCTCAATCTCAAAATAGGAGTAAACTTGAATTTAGTTTTACCCATCGGCGGCTATAATCTGCCCGAAATAGGTCTTATTTTGTTTATTTTATTGATTATCTTTGGTCCCTCGCTTTGGGCCAAGATTTTCAAAAATTGACGCACTTTTAGGCTTAATCTTGCCAAGGTCATAATTTTCTTTCCAAAAACAAGCAATTTCTGTTAATCTAAAAGCAGATTTTCAATTCAAGTTTATTCAATATGACGCAAATCAGTGCGTCAAATTTTTTCAAAGGAACCCCATGGAAAGCAAAACGCGTGTTGTTAAACGGTATCAAAATCGTAAACTCTACGACACTCAAGATAGTTGCTACGTCACCTTAGATGAAATTGGCAATCTAGTTAAAGAAGGTCACGACGTCAAAATCATCGACAATAAAACCGGCGATGATTTAACCAGCGTCACGCTAACTCAAATCATCTTTGAAGAAGAAAAAAAGAAAAAGAGCCTACTTCCCTTGGATATGCTGCGCAAAATTATTCAAAACCCCGGGCAACAGGTAGTTGAGTTTGTTCAAAAGTCAATCCATCAAGGCGTCCATTCTTTTTCCAATGTCAAGGGTGAGGCTGAAAAGGTGTTAGATAAAATCAAAGAAGAACTAGGCGATAGCGGTTCTTTTTTCAAAGATCTTTTTTATCGCACCAACAATGTGGTTGATGAACTGCAAAAAAAAATCGAAGAAAAGTTTCGGTCTAGTCAATCCCAATCGAGTGTAGGTAATGTCAAAGACGAGATTCGCTCTTTGCGTAAAAAGCTCGCCCATTTAGAACGAAAATTAAAAGATTCTAAATAAAAAGTTTTTTAGAAGTTGGCCGTGCTATTTTGGAGACATGCTTGAACGGGCTCCAAAATAGCACGGCCAACTTCTAAAAAACTTTTAGGGTAGACATCCCCTTTAATATCTGTAATTTCCCATTATCCTAATGTCTCTCTTCAATGAATTTTTATCACGCAGAATCTGGTTTGTTACCGGCAAAGGTGGTGTAGGCAAAACCATGCTTGCTGCCGCCTTGGGGAATTTTGCTAGTCAATTTGTCAAAGTTTTATTGGTTGAAATTAATTCTTGCACCCATTTAGGTAACCTCTTGGGCAACACCCAAGTGGGTTACCATGAAACCCCTCTCAAAAAAAATCTCTCTCTTATTCAACTCAACCCCCAAGATTGCTTTCATGAATACGTTTTAAAATACGTTCGTTTTGAAACCTTATATAAAGGTATATTTGACCACCGTTTTGTAAGACATTTTATGGAAGGTACCCCTGGGCTTAATGAATTATTAACCATTGGGAAAATATGGGATTTAGCAGAAGGAGAAAAAAAATACGATTTAGTCATTGTTGATGGCCCCGCCACCGGCCATAGCCTGGCCATGCTCTCAGTACCCGATACAGTCGACCATGCCGTGCGTATGGGCCCACTTAAAAACAAGGCTCATTCCATCGTTAAATTGATTAAAGACCCTACTAAAATGGCGGTTTGGATTGTCACCTTATGCGAAGAAATGCCCGTTAATGAAACCATCGATCTTTTTCAAGAGTTAAAAAAAATCAACATTCCTATTGGCCCCATTTTAGCTAATCGCATGTGGCCTAATTTTTTTATCGAAGCAGAATCACAAAAATTAAAACCCTTTCAAACCGATAATCCTATTTTACGGCATTATTTTAGTCGGCTAGACTTAAACCAAACTTATTTTGACCAACTAAAAAGCTTTTTTAAAAAACACCCCCTAGTGCCCATTCCTCACCTATGGAAACCTGAAACCGATGCTCAAATCCTTCAACAAATCACCGCTTATTGCCAAGAATTATGATGAAAGAACTATTACTAGAAAAAAAAATCCTCATTGTCTGTGGCTCAGGTGGAGTGGGCAAAACAACTCTCTCTGCTACCTTAGCTCTCAACGCGGCTCGCCTCGGGCGACGGGCTATTGTTTTAACTATCGACCCAGCCAAACGTTTGGCTAATTCTTTGGGTTTGAGCCAAATTGGCCATGAGCCTCAAGAGATCGAAGCCAAAGTCTTCAAAGGTTGTGGTATCTCCATGCCAGGGGCCTTGTCGGCCATGATGCTCGACACCAAACGAACCTTTGATACCATCATCGAACGTTACGCCCCGAACGAAGCCACTAAGACAGCCATTCTGAATAACCCCATCTATCACCACCTATCGAACATGGTGGCAGGATCTACTGAATATATGGCCATGGAAAAACTCTACGAGGTTTACTCCAAAGGTGCCTATGACCTTTTAGTATTGGATACTCCACCCACCCAACACGCATTAGATTTTTTAGATGCACCCAGCAAAATGGCAAATTTATTAGGCGATAGTTTATTTAAATTATTACTCAAACCCTCTATCTTTTTAGGAAAAAAATCTTTTCAAGTATTGCAAAGTGGCTCTAAAAAATTATTGCGCGTTCTTGATAAAATTGTAGGATTTGAATTTTTACAAGATCTGTCGGTCTTATTTCTTACCACGGGCGGCATGCTTGAAGGCTTCAAAGAACGGGCCGAAGAAGTAGGGAAAATCTTAAGGCAAGACTCAACTCAATTTCTCTTAGTGGCCACCCCCAATCGCTTAAGTATCCAAGAATCCAAATTCTTTTTAAATAAGATTCAAGAGCTAGAATTGCCCTTTGAAAATTTTATCTTTAACCGAGTTCATTCCCCCTTAGAAAATGCGTGGGTTGCTGAAACGAACCAGATCTTTAACAAATGCGATTGTGTAACCGCCGGCAAAAACTTAATGACCATGTATGAAACCCTAGCCAAACAAGACCGGACTCTTATCAATAAAATGAAATCAGAATTAGCGACCCCCTGCACTTACACCGAGATTAGCCAATTCGAAACCGACATCCACGGCCCCCAGGGCTTAGTCAAAATCGGCAACGCTTTACTTTAATTGAGTCGACCCTGAGATAGACACTGTGTTGGCACAGCCATCGCGGAATCGGCGGGGCCCCCATGCGGGCTAGCCGGCGAGGATGCGCCGAGGCCCCCGCCTCTGGCGGGGGAACGCGGAAGGATTCCGTGCCGGCTAGCCCCATGAGAAGATATGGATGACCTCAGCACTTGCCACCGGGCGCTGGTTAGCCCAATAAGAGAGTGCAACAAAATGGTTTGTTGCAACAACACTTAAGCAAAGGAGGCCATCCATGAAGGAAGGT
>JACPFA010000038.1 GCA_016183235.1 Deltaproteobacteria bacterium | reverse complement strand
GATCTCTCGAGTCTTGACCCCTGTCAGAGGGCCAAAGCGCATGCTAAGCGAGTATTGAGGAAGTTTTCCCATAGTTGTAGTGATGCCTGGGAAGCTGCTGCTAACTTAGCTGTGGATGAAGCCTTAGAACAATGCAGTGGAAATGTTTATGCAAGTTGCGAGATTAGCTCTTATGATAGCTATGTCCACGAGTCATGTGAGGATGGTACCCAGTTCATCGGCTATGAGACAGAGTACTACCGCACGTGTCTTCTTAGAAACATACGTCCGTAGTAGGCTAGAAACAATTTTCATCCAGGCATGCTAATGGGATCCATTAGCATGCCTTTTTTTTCACCTTAAGAGCCAGCATGAGGCTCCATAATATCTAACAGGGATGCTGTGCTATCAAGATCAACCCCGGGCTGCACCCCCTTACCTTTAAACATATGAAGTTTAAATTTCTTTTTGGATTTTACTTGGCGGTTTTGCATGACTCGCTGAGCTAGAGCCTCTTCAACAAGCTTGGTTAAATAGAGTTTATGCTATTCTGTTTCATCTAAGGTATCTATCAAATGAGGATCGAATCTTAGTGCAAGGTCCTTGGGTAGTTTGGCTAGTAAAGGTAATTGATTCTGATCAATCAAACTCCTCACAAGCTTTAGATAATCAGCCGCTGTTAACAGGTCAGGCTTTTGAAAAGCAATTTCTGTTAATACCCGAACTAAATGTGGGTTGGCTAATAACTCTTGAATGATTTCAGGGCCAAGCAACGCCGGGTTATCTTTTGCCAGTTCGTATAATCTCCTGCCATGGCTTTCATCGGCATAAAAATCGGTTTGGCGGATCCAGGCTAAAATGTCTTCTGCTACTAAATATCTACTTTTGAGATCATCAAACATAACATCTGCGTAGTGCCCTCTTGCTAGGGCACGTTCAACCAGGCCTTTAGCCAAAGGCTCTACCCAAAGATTTCTACGGAGGGCCTGTCTTTTTAACCAGGGACTTAGCCCCGAAAGAAGAATTCTATCGCCTTTTATCAATGGCGTTAAGGCATTTTCTAGGTGAACATTACATTCAAATGCATCCACCAATCGATCACCGAGTTCACGCAGTTGATCCGGATATTGCAGAGCCACAAGTTGTTGGAGGGCTGTCGATTCATTTGCGCCGATCTGGAGTTTTATGCTAAGCCAATCATTCGTTAAATCATAGTATTCTTTGGGGTTGGGTAATTCCACAAATATCCTGTAAATATGTTCGATGGTAACATATTCTGGATGAGTGTTGAAAATGTAACCCAGCACCCTAATGGCATTGAGGGTTCCTTGGCCAATAAGATGATCGATAATGGATGTTGCCAAATCAGGTCGTAGTCTTGCAAGCTCTACTAAGACCTGTGTTGCCCTGCTTTTTCGCAAAAGGGCGACTAACGCTTCAACATGCGTCATTGTAACTTCATCGTGGTGATCTCTTACGTAATTGAGAACATCAGCGCAGACGCTATTACTATCCCTCTCCTTTTGAATCAACGTTGACAATACATCGTATGATGTTGCTTCTACTACTTTTACGTTTGGTGTTTTTGTTTGTACTCGGGTTGATGGAAGGCCATCATCAACTTGAACGGAAGCAGGCTTCGCTTTGAGAAGCTCTTCTTCAGCTGCAGCTAGAGCTTTTCTAACAATCTCACCAGGGTCCCCCCACCTTTTTAGAAACTCAGCCTCTGTTGGAACTCGAGCTCGAGCTACCTTGGGGCTTTCCATTTGGACCGCAAGATTCGCTTTGAGCGGTACTTTAACGGCAACGTATGCCACTGGACCTGCAACCATGGCAATATTCGCAGCGGCAGCCCCGGCATCTTCGACTGTATTTACTCCTGGAAGCGGTGTAAAATAAGGAACGTCAATCCCCAGGCCTTCGTTCACAACCCAATACAAAACTCCACCACTTACTGCATTGGCAGATCCATAAACAAACTCATTGATACCGTCTATATGTTCCAAAAAACTACTACGGGGGGAAAAAATTTTCCAGGCAATATGAAAGGAACCTGCAGCAGCATTCTCCAGCCCTTTATAAAACCCTTTCCCAAACTGATATCCAACATCGGCAACATCACTAGCCACACCAACAAGAGCGGCATCAAACGCCATGGCCTCTCCCAAATCACTAGCTTCTTTTACGGAATCACAGACGGGTTGTGATCTTCCCTCAACTTTATAACAAGACATAACGCCCCCTTTGTAGGCTTGTCGGCCAGCTTGGTGAATAGTTTGGGTAAAACCTTTAAACAGAGTAGGTTCTGCATACTACAAGTATACAGTTTGAACCTCGCAACAACTTAAGTAAGCAACTTACTCTTTCCTTTCTTGCGATAAAAGTTTTTGACAGCAAAGGAGGCAATATGCCAGAGGTGAAAGTCGGTTCTTCGCCTGCAGTGACCTATACACCCACTACACCCACAGATCAACCGGCAGCTACTACGAATACCGCAGACACCGTAAACCCGCCGGGTGGATTAACCCATCCACAACCTGCCGCACCGCGGATGCCTAACGAAGGGCAACTCCGAGCAGCCCGTTTTGGCAACTCGGCAGCCTACACGAACCACGCCGGCGGACCGCAAGATACTGCACCGCCGCAACCTGGGACGTTACGTAAGGTCAGCTACAGAAATACCGCAGAAGCCATCAAGAATTTTGGTGCCGCCGTGAAGGAGGCGACACAAGGCGGACGAAAGGTTCTCGTCATCTTTGGTGAATATTGGTGCCATAACTGTCACGAGCTTCGTGATTGGGCCACAAACAATGGAATAGATGTGATTTACGTGGGTAGTGAATCAAACAAAGACCCCACATATTTATCCGCACTAATGCCCAATATTCTGGGCAACCCGAAACATGTTTCAAATCAGGGCATAGAGCAGGCCGAGAGGGGCATACCGGTCGCATTTGTCTTAGATCCTAAAGATACCAATCCCGTTACCATCTCCGCAAAAAAACGGGGGGTTCTACCTGATCGGAGTAAAGGCCCCCTTGTCGATTTTCACAATCTCTCTTTTGATTCGATAGAAGTACTAGTTGGTGCAGGTGATGATTCAAAAAACTGTATCCGCAACTTGATAACTTCACCGCGGGTTGAATTCGGTCTTGAGAATGTTCCTCCCGACCAGTTAAAAGAACTATTAAATACCAATGTCGCATCGGAAGGCTTAAAAAAGATCCTCCGGCAGCCCGGGCTATCAAATCCCAATGATGACTTTCTTATTTCTTCTATGATGCGCCACTATGGCGAACTCAAACAGGCGATCCACTCGGCGCCACAAGACAAACCGATATTTATCGCCCTGGTTCCACAGTTGCAACAGCCCGAATCCAAATGGTCGGAGTCCAAACCACGATGGGACTCATATGTCAACAAGCAGGTTGGAGATGACAAAAGTACCTATATTGTGTTCCCTATGAACGAGGCAACTAAGGCTATCATTAGCAATCTAGGAGTTCCCAATGAGGCGCGGGATTCGCAAGATATACTCATCGTCCCGTTACGCCTCGAGGTTGTGAAAAATCTTTTCATGCACAACATACCAACACATGACAAACGCTTCCATGATATTCCCCCTGGTAAGGGGATAATGCACCTTGCTTTATGAAGATGTAAGTATAATGGGAAGCATCAAAACCATCAGGGGCTTGATCTTTTTCTTTAAATGCATTATGGTTCCATAATGAAACCATTTTGTAAAGGAGGAAGTTCATGGCTACTATCACTCTTAAAAATTTGCCCAATCTGCTGCATGAAAAACTAAAAGCACAAGCCCTACGTCATCACCGCAGCCTTAATAGTGAAATTATTGCTTATTTAGAGACCAACTTTAAAAGTCAAAAGATTGATCCAGATTCTCTGTTATTGCGTGCCCAAAAACTTAGAAGTAGGATCAGGGGCTATATCAAAAATTCAGATTTGGTAAATCTTAAGAAGCAAGGGCGGCCATGATCGTCGTTGATACCAATATCATTGCCTATCTCTGGATCCCAGGGGAATTCACTTCGCAAGCCGAAAAAGCTTTTAAAAAAGACTCCGATTGGGTTGCTCCCCTGCTTTGGCGCTCAGAATTTCGCAATGTATTGGCTACTTATTTACAACGCAAACTTATGACTATCGACATAGCCTTAGCCTTAGCAAAGGAAATAGAAAGTTATTTTCGTGGAAAAGAATATGCTGTTTCCTCAGAACAAGTTTTATTGTTAGCCCAAGAATCATCATGTTCAGCTTACGATTGCGAATTTGTCACACTTGCTAAAGATTTAGACCTCCGCTTACTAACCACCGATAAAAAAATACTCAAAGCCTTCCCTCATATTGCCACGACTCCCGGTAAATAAGTTGGGTTCAATCTTTTTGCTAATCTTTTTGTGAAATGTCTTTTGATCTAGCATCAGTTGCTCTGACCTCGCAGTCAGTCCATGATGGATCAACTTGTTCCGGGCTTACAAGCGAGTAACAAGCTAAAGCTGCTTCTGGCATAAGAGTGGCCTCTACTTCTGAATGCAGATTTCGAATATGAGCGTTCTTTTCTATTTCAATGGATCCTCCGCCTTCAACAGCAGCACTGCCGAGCAAAACATTTGCACCGACAATGGCTGTTCCCCCTTCTTCAACAAAAAGGCTAGTTCTGGGTTCGGATATTCCTGGTGACAAAGTGAGAAAGCCACCATTTTTAACAACCACACGAAGAGGCCGATCACTGCCTTCTTTAATTTCTACAAATTTTCCTTTTTCAACAATGAGTGTAGGTGGTTTTTTCCAAAGTGGATTAACACGATAATTGTCTGCTTTTAGCGTCTGATAAACCCTTTTCCAGGTTTCTCTCCTCTCAGATGAGGTTAGCTCGCCGACCTTTCCCCCACCTTCTAGATGCTCACCATCAACCTGATCGACTACCTCTGTAGCTAATTCCTTGGCTTTATTAAAAAGATCTGATTTTGCCTCATTATCTTTTGGCTTCAGATGCTTTAGGGCCATGTTTGCTATTAAAATTGGGTCGTAATCTTTTGTTTTGATCGTTGCCATAGCTTTCCCCCTTGCTAAGCTTATCGGCCAATCCACCAAAATAGTTTGGACGAACCTCTCAAAAATCATAGATTACGTATACGTAATGTATACACTTGCGGGGTCAGAATGACAGCTATTTTAAAAATAATAGTCCAATGCAGCAACCAAACTTTGGGTAACTCGTGGCAATAAGATGGGCTTGGCAAGTTCTTTGGATAGGGAAGTAATTTGATAACTCTCAGGCATGCCGCAGGGATTGAACCAACTAAATGGGGTCAGGTCATTATGAACATTAATGGCTATGCCATGCATGCTTACCCCTTTGTGGATGTGGAAACCAAGCGAGGCGATCTTTTTATGACCTACAAAAATTCCGGGCATGCCTTGGATTGTTGCGCCCTTAATTTGAAACTCCCGCAGCACAGCCATAATCGCCTTTTCGACGTTTTTGACAAATTGTGGCACCGATAATTTTCGATCACTCAGCGAAAAGATAAAATAAACCACTAATTGACCGGGGCCATGATAAGTCAAACGCCCTCCCCGATTGGTTTTATAAACCTCAACACCTTTTGCTTGGTAATAAGCGGGGGTAAAAAAGAAATCGGCACTAGAAGTTTGCCGTCCCTCTGTAATCACGGGTGGGTGTTCAACGATCAATAATCTATCTTTGATTTTACCAGAAATTCTTTCTGCCAAATATTCTTGTTGAAGACTCAAGGCTTCCGGGTAAGTTTTTAACCCTAGTTTAATAACCTCAAAAGACCTCGGCAAAGACATCGCTCTTCCCTTTCCATTCACGCAAAAACCCTTGCGGGGGCTTCCCCTCTTCTTGGTCAATGTGCACATAGGTCAGCCGCTTGGCCCTGCCCAGCGAACCCAACTCTAAGCTGATTCGCTCATTCCAAGTGCCGGTGTTAAAATAATCTTTACCCGGAGAAAATTGGCGATGCACGCAAGCGTGGGTATGGCCAAAAACTACAATGTGAATATCTTGTTTCGAAAAAAGAATTCTTTTAGCTTCCCGATCGAGTTTGGGGTGAATTGGCGCTTCTTTAATAATTTGCAATGATTGGATTAAATTTATCTTCTTGGCGGGATTGGGTTTAAGATGAAACCAAAAAAAGAAAAATATAAATTTTAAAATAGCCTTGATGGCAAACCAGGTATCATGAATAAAGGCCCAGCGATAATAAGCCCGCATCGGATAGATTTTGTCGAAATACGGGCGCTCTTTTTTGATTTCGTTTAAATAGTGAATAATGAAAAAACTGCCAAAGGGCAGATTAATAATAGGCTCCGGGAGTTTTTTGGTTAAAAAATATTGGCTTCGATCATACCGGTTATCGGCATAATATTGATTGCCATGCTCGATATACACCCCATCTTCTTCATAAGATTCCATGCGAAAGTCCACTTGACCCTGCAATCTTTTCCGAAGCGCCGCTTGCACCCCAGGCCATAATAGCCCTGGATCATGATTGCCTAAAATAAAAATGACCTGATGGTTTGGGCTTTGGGAAAATTCGGCTAATTTATCAAAAAGCTCACTATGCCCATGCAGAATGCTCATGGTCTTATGCAGGGCATCGGCCTCAGTGATAAAATCGGTAAAACGATTACGATAGTCAATTTGCAATAAATTAAAAAAATCTCCGTTTAACACCAGTTCAACGTGTGCATTTTTAAAAGTGTCTTTGAGATAATAATCCATCAGGGCAATAAATTCGCGATCGGCATCAAAGTCTTCTATTAAATTAGTAGATCCATCGGGGTTTCTTCGCCCCTTGCCTAAATGAAAATCGCTAACGATGACTTTGTATTTTCTATTTTTAAAAATGCCCATGAGTTTAGGTGTTAAGAATTTTTAGCCCTTTTTGGGTATACTGTAGGCCTGATAAAACAGTGGTTAAAACCATGATCCACATGATCCATTGTAATCCAGGGTAAAGCCAGGGTTCAATAGGTTGTAACCAGGCAATCCTTTCTTGCCCCTGAAAGGCCTTTAAAAAGAAGCCTAAGGCCGTGAAAAGCTGAAAAAAGGTATTCAACTTACTCAATTGAGTGGCTGAAAAATTAAAGACCTTGGCTTGGGCCTTTAAATAAAAAATGCCCAATACAATCCATAAATCGCGCAAGATAACCAGGCAACTCACCCACATGGGGATAAAGCCCGTAAGCCCTAAGGTTAAATAGGTCGATAACATCAAAATCTTATCGGCCGCTGGGTCCATGATGGAACCAAAGCGGGTTTTTTGCTTAAAGTAGCGGGCTAGTCCCCCATCCACCACATCTGAGATCCCCGCCAATGCAAAAATGATAATGGCTAGGCGGTATTGGCCCTGAATGAAAAAATAGAGATAAAAGGGAATTAAACAAAGCCGAAAGATGGTAATCAAATTAGGCAAGGTTACCCATGTCATAAGGAAATTTTAACCTTTCAAGCAGCTTAGGTGTCTTTAAGGGCGGTAGGCATGTTAGTATACGTTATTTATATTTGCTATTTATAAAAAATATTATTATGGGCTTGTTGAAAAATGTCATTCCCGCCCCTGCCTGCGCAGGGGTAAACTCCGGCGGGAATCCAGCACTTTTTAAAATCACTGGATCCCTGCTGGAGTTTACCCTCGACCTGATCGGGGGCAGGGATGACAGAAAGTGAGTTTTTCAACATTTCCTGGAGGTCAATTCGTTATGAAAAATTATTACTCTTTGGGGTTAAGCGTAGCTTTCGTTGCTGTGTTAGCCATGGTTCCCCACAATGCCCTTTCTAAAAAAAGTAACCTAGCATATCCAAGTTGTTCTGAAAAAATGAGTGTAGCGGTCGATACCTTTAGAACCGAAAATATTTCCATCGATTGGAATGATTTTTCCATGAATGCCCGCGATGTGGTGGTGAATGAATTGGTCAATTCGGGCTGCTATCGGGTGCTGGAACGGGGTGGTTATTCGGTAAGCCAAGGCTTTGAACGGGAGCAATACCTGCGCCAAACCCACGCTAAGCCTGGGCAAAACGTAGCTCGCTCCAAAGACGTAAAATTAGCTGGCAAATTAATCTCCTTTGCAATGACCGGTGCTTCTAAAGATAACATTGGTGGTACTATAGCAGGCTTAGGTGGTAGTTGGGGTGGCTTTGGTTTTGGTCGGATTAGCCCGAAAGCCAGCAAATTTTGCATGACCTGCCGTATTTACGACAGTTCAACTAGCGAAATCATGGCTAGCGAACAAGTTTGCAAGAGCAAAGTTGATTTTCGCATTTCAGGTGGTGGCGGCGCAGGCTTTGGGGTTGGTGGTGATTTCTTTGTAAAGTCACCTTTAGGTCAAACCATCGCTTCAGCCATTCATGACTGCTCAGTAAAACTGACGAATAAGATTGCTTATTAATTCTTTGTCATTCTGAGCAAAGCGAAGAATCTTCCACTTCGGATTACGAAATGGAAGATTCTTCACCCTGCTGGGTTCAGAATGACATTCATCTTTTTTATTTTTAGACCTATTTGAGATTCAATTATTTTTCTGAATTTGGTGTTTAGTGACACTTTGAATTGTATACCTTCTTTTTGGTCTTTTCTTTCTAAAACTCGGCCACATTCGTAAAGCATAGGTAAAACTTGCATTGCGTCGTAAGGTACCTGAAATTGGTAAATCTTTTCTCGAGTCGATAAAGCATCATCGATGGCCTGCACTAGTTCATCAAGCCCTTGTTTGTTAAGGCTTGAAATTAAAATCCCATTTTTGGTTTTAAATTCTGGGGCTAAATCAACTTTAGTATAAATATTTAAGCTGCGTTTGCGGTGCAAATCCATTTCTCGTAAGACAAGCCGCACAACTTGCGCTTGTTTTCTCCAATTGGAATTTGAAACATCAATCAAATGTAAAAGCAAAGTGGCTCGCGAAACCTCTTCAAACGTTGATTTAAAGGCCTCAACTAATTCATGGGGTAAACGACTGATAAAACCCACCGTATCGGCCAATAAAATCTTGCGGCCGGAAGGCAGGCGATATCGGCGAACCGTGGGATCAAGGGTGGCAAAAAGTTTGTCTTCGACTAAAACTCCCGCTTGAGTCAGGGTGTTGAGCAAAGTTGATTTGCCCGCATTGGTATAGCCAACAATCGACACAAGGGGGATGGGCACGCTTTCGCGTTGCGCGCGATGTACGGTTCTCGTTTTTTTAATTTGTTGAAGTTCTTTACGAATGTGGGCCATCTTTTCGCGTATCCGGCGGCGATCGACTTCGAGTTGAGTTTCACCCGGCCCCCGCACGCCAATACCCCCTTGTTGCCGGCTAAAATGTTCCCACATACCCACTAATCTTGGCAGGGTATAGAGGCACTGTGCTAATGAAACTTGCATCTTACCTTCTTTGGTTTTGGCGTGTTTAGCAAAGATATCAAGAATTAAACCCGTACGATCGACCACTTTAACTTTAAGGGCCTCTTGTAGATTTTTGTTTTGGGCCGGGCTCAATTCTGTATCAATGATCACCAGGTTGCACTTACGGGAGCAAAGGGCTTGAGCAACTTCGGATATTTTCCCCTTCCCTAAAAAAGTTGCTGGATGACTCGTTTTTAAATCTTGAAAGGTTTGGCCTACCACCTTGGCATCGGAAGTTTGAGTGAGATTTTGTAACTCGGTCAGAGAATTTTCACACTCCTCCCGGGTGGTATTAGGAAATTTTACTCCAATTAGAAAAGCTGCTTCAAACATAGTACCAATCGAGATTGCCACGGCATCATGGATCCCTGCCTTCGCAGGGATGACATTGCTCACAATGACAGTTAGTGTAAAATCACACTATCTGTCCCAAATAGGTCCTCTATTTTTTGAATAAAAGTATCATTAATATCAACCGACAACTCGCTGGGTAGAGACAGAATGGTTTCTTGTTGCCCTGGAGCCAAGAGGTGCAAATAGGCTGGGGTATGACCAGGATAATCTAAAAGAATCTTTTTAAGTTGTTCCAAGGCGTGCTGACTCGCTAAAATTTTCTCGATTTTAAAATGAATGCTTCGAGTTTTCAATAAACGAACTTTATCTAAGGGTAATATTTCTTCAGCAATAATTTTTATATTGTCTTCTCCGGCATCTACCCGACCTTTAACAAAAAGCGGAATATCCCCTTCTAAAAATCGCACAGCGTTTTGATAACACTCGCTAAAGACAATCACCTCTAAAGAACCGGTTAAATCCTCTAGATTAACAAACGCCATTTTTTTGCCTTGCTTGGTGCGAATCATTTTTAAACTACTCACCACCCCGCAAATAGTTACCTGTTCTTTGTCTTGGGCCTCTTTTAAATTTTGGATAGAATATTTTGTTAAATTTTTAATTTGGCCTTGGTAACGTTCTAAAGGGTGGCCCGTAATATAAAAACCTAAGGCCTCTTTTTCGAAGGTTAAGCGCTCTTTTTCACCCCAGGGTTTTACGCGTGCCAAAGTTGGGCTTTGAGTAAACATATTGACCTGCCCCACGGTTTTTTCCATTTGGCGTTTATTGCCCCATTCCAAGGCCCCATCTAAGTTGGCAAGCATTGAAGCCCGATCGGCATCGATGCGATCAAACGCACCGCATTTAATTAAAGCCTCGAGGACTTTTTTATTAACCTTCCGTGTGTCAGCCCATTCACAAAGGTGAAAAAGGTTGTTAAATTTACCAACCTTTTCTCGCACTTCAATAATAGCCGTAATAGCTGCATCCCCTACCCCTTTGACTGCTGCCAAACCAAAACGTATCTGCCGATCTTGATTGACTGAAAAATAACGATAACTTTCGTTGATATCAGGCGGCAAAAGGGTCATGCCATGTTCTTTACAATCGTTGATGTAAATTAAAATTTTATCGGTATTGCCCATT
This sequence comes from Deltaproteobacteria bacterium, assembly GCA_016183235.1. Classification (NCBI taxonomy): domain Bacteria; kingdom Pseudomonadati; phylum Myxococcota; class Myxococcia; species Deltaproteobacteria bacterium. The sequence goes on along the minus strand of JACPFA010000038.1, from coordinate 34,628 downwards.
TCGTGGGTAAGCACGCTCGCCATATACTCAACGTTATAATGGGTTTTTAAATAAGCGGTATGATAAGAAACGAGGGCATAGGCCGCACTATGAGATTTATTAAAACCATACTCAGCAAATTTAGCCATCAAATCAAAAATCTTTTCAGCCTTTTTTCGAGGGATATGATTATCGGTAGAGCCTTTCAAAAAACGTTCCCGTTGCTTGGCCATCTCTTGGGTTTTTTTCTTGCCCATGGCCCGTCTTAACAAATCAGCTTCGCCTAACGAAAAATTGGCCAACACCGCTGCAATCTTCATGACCTGTTCTTGGTAGAGGATAACCCCGTAGGTGTCACTTAGGATGGATTCTAATTGTGGCAATTCAAAAGCAACTTTTGTTTTACCGTGTTTGCGATTGATAAAATCATCCACCATGCCACTTCCCAAGGGGCCAGGTCGATAAAGGGCCACCAACGCAATCAGGTCTTCAAAACGGTTGGGTTTAAGGCGAACCAGCAGGTCTTGCATGCCTGAGGATTCTAATTGGAAAATCCCCAAAGAGTCACCACTGCAAAGTTGTTCATAAACTTTAACATCGTCTAAAGGGATTTCATCAAAATGAATGTCGATATTTTGAACGCGTTTAATAATTTTGCGTGCAATATCTAAAACGGTTAAGGTCTTAAGCCCTAAAAAATCAAACTTAACGAGGCCGATTTTTTCAACGGCCTTCATATCAAACTGAGAAACAATTTCATCGTGAGTGCCATGATAAAGTGGCAGGTATTCGGTTAAAGCTCGATCACCAATCACCACCCCAGCCGCGTGGGTTGAGGCATGGCGGGTAAGGCCCTCCAAGGTTTTGGCGATTTCAATGAGTTGACGAATCTGCTGATTGTTTTGCAGCAATTCTTGCAGGGTCGGCTCTTCTTTCAAAGCTTGTTCAAGCGTAATATTAAGGGCATTGGGAATGAGCTTTGCAATACGATCGACTTCCCCATAGGGAATATCCAACACCCTGCCCACATCGCGCACCACGGCTTTGGCTTTGAGTGTCCCAAAGGTAATAATTTGTGAAACATTACCATATTTCTGCGTAACATATTCAATGACCCGGTCTCTCCCCTTCATGCAAAAATCAATATCCACATCGGGCATACTAATGCGCTCGGGGTTTAAAAACCGTTCGAAAAGTAAGTCAAAGGGCATGGGATTAATGTCGGTAATGTTGAGACAATAGGCAACCAAAGAACCTGCCGCAGACCCGCGCCCAGGGCCAACCGGAATACCTTCACTTTTTGCAAAATTAATAAAATCAGCAACAATAATAAAGTAGCCGGCAAACCCCATTTTTAAAATAACAGCAAGCTCCTCTTCAATTCGCTTTTGATAAATCTCATATTGGCTTGCTTGTTTTTCAGCAGGGTATTGATGTTGAACCTTTTCCCAACGATGGCTAAATCCAACTTGGGTTCTTTTGGTTAAAAGTTCCTCGGTGCTTAAATTTTCAACAGATTCGTATTTAGGGAAATAATATTGATCAAAGGTAAATTTAAATTCGCAACTTTCAGCAATTTTTTGAGTGTTGGCCAAGGCCTCCGGCAAATCTTGAAAGGCTTTTTGCATGGTTTCAGGGGATTTTAAATAAAATTGGTCGGTGGTAAAAACCGCTCGATCTTCTTCTTCTTTGAGAGTGCGCCCCACTTTAATACAATGTAAAACTTGATGGGCACTCTGGTGTTGCGCCAAAAGATATTGGCAGTCATTGGTAGCCACTAAAGGAATGCCAGTTTCTTGGCTTAAACGAATTAACTCAGGGCGCAATAATTTTTCTTGGGGCAGACCATGATCTTGAATTTCTAAAAATAAGCGATTGGGGTAGAAGCTGGCCAACTCTTCAAGTGCCGTTTTTGCCAAGTGAGGGTTTTGTTCAAGCAAATGGTGGTGAGCTTCTCCCTTCAAAGTCCCCGATAAAGCAAAAAGCCCTTCGTGGTGTTGGGCTAGAGTTTGTTTGTCTAGGCGTGGTTTGTAATAAAATCCTTCGAGATGAGCGATCGTCAGCAATCGACATAAATTTTTATATCCAACTTCGTTGATCACCAACAAAACTAAATTGGCCAAAAGACCATCTTTACGTTTTGTTTCTTTTTGTTGAAGAGCCCCTTGAGTAAGATAATAAATTTCGGCGCCTAAAATGGGTTTAATACCCGCTTTGATGGCCGTCTCGTAAAACTCAACCGCCCCAAACAAATTGCCTGAATCTGTGATAGCCACCGAATTCATGCCTAATTGTTTAACTTGCTCAATCAGGCTATTAATTTTGATAGCCCCTTCGAGCAAGGAATATTGAGAATGAACATGGAGGTGCGTAAACACTTAGGCTACTCCCATTCAATGGTTGAAGGCGGTTTGGAAGAGATATCGTAAACGACTCGATTAATTCCACTCACTTGATTAATAATTCGGTTACTCATTTTTGACAGTAAATCAAAAGGCAATGGCACCCAATCGGCTGTCATACCATCGGTGCTCTGCACACAGCGAATGGCCAAGACATTGGCGTAAGTCCTTTCATCCCCCATCACGCCCACTGATTTGACCGGTAATAACACCCCAAAGACTTGCCAAACTTTATCATAGAAACCCGCCGTCTTAATTTCGCTCACGATAATATCATCGGCTTCTTGCAATAAAGCAACACCTTCTGGCGTCACCGGCCCTAAAATCCGTACGGCAAGGCCTGGCCCAGGAAAGGGGTGCCGATGCGTTAATTCTCGACTAATCCCCAAAGTTTCGCCAACCCTCCTAACCTCATCTTTAAAGAGTTCCTTTAAGGGTTCAACCAATTTAAATTTCATATTTTTAGGCAAACCACCCACATTGTGATGACTCTTAATGACAGCCGACGGGCCTTTAAAAGACACACTTTCAATCACATCGGGATACAAGGTGCCTTGGGCCAAAAATTGTGCTGCAGCAAATTTTTTTGCTTCTTCTTCAAAAATAAAAATAAATTCATTACCAATAATTTTTCGCTTCATTTCGGGATCAACAATGCCGGCTAATTTTTTTAAGAAGCGAGCACTGGCATCTACATAATGCAGGGGGATATGAAAATTTTTAGCGAAAGTTGAAATAACCTTTTCAGCTTCTTTTTTTCTCAGCAAACCATTGTTGATAAAAATACATTGGAGTTGATCACCAATGGCCTTGTGAATAAGCACGGCAGTGACCGTAGAATCTACACCCCCTGAGACCCCGCAAATCACCTTTTCATGCCCTACTGTTTTGCGAATTTCTTGTAGAGTACGCTCTACAAAAGAACTCATGTTCCAATTGGGGTTACACCCAGCGATTTTAAATAGAAAATTTTCTAAGATGAGTGCCCCTTCTTCGGTATGACTAACCTCAGGGTGAAACTGCAAGGCGTAGATTTTTTTAGCTGGAAAGGCCATGGCCACAATAGGCGCATCAATACTTTCCGCCAACTTAATAAAATGGGGTGGCAAGGTTAAAATCGAATCGCCATGACTCATCCAAATCGTACTCGAACTCTTCATCCCTTCAAAGAGCCCGCTAGGCTCGACTACTTTGAGGGTAGCCCGGCCGTATTCTCGAAATTGAGCCTTGGCTACGGTTCCACCGGCAAGCTTCGTGAGGAGTTGCATACCATAGCAAACCCCTAAGAGCGGAATGCCTAGATTGAGTACCTCTATTGGGAGTGAAGGTGCATCATCACCTAAAACACTGGCGGGACCTCCTGATAAGATGATGGCTTTGGGAGCAAATTCAATTATTTTAGCAAGGGGGTAGTTATAGGGTTGTATTTCCGAATAAACATGAAACTCGCGGATTCTTCTAGCGATGAGTTGGGTATACTGCGAACCAAAATCAAGGATTAAAACTTTGTCCATTTTGTCGTTCTTGTCATCCCCCGACTTGTTCGGGGGATCCACTATCATCAATAATGGATCCTCCGGTCAAGCCGGAGGATGACAGCCATAATTTATTCCCCGTGGTAGTAATTGGGAGCCTCTTTGGTAATCATCACGTCATGAACGTGGGATTCTTTTAATCCTGAGCTGGTAATCCGCACAAATTTTGCTTTTTGCCAAAGCTCGGGGATATTTTTGGCACCTAAATAACCCATGCCTGCTTTGATACCCCCTACTAATTGATAAATGGTATCTGAAAGTGGCCCACGATAAGGCACCACCCCTTCAATACCCTCTGGCACAAATTTATCACCGGGTAGATTGGCTTCTTGAAAGTATCGGTCACTCGAACCCGCTGACATGGCACCTATAGAACCCATGCCGCGATATACTTTGTAAGTGCGCCCCTGATAAAGTACCCGTTCGCCGGGTGACTCATCGGTGCCTGCAAATAAACTGCCTAGCATCACGGCCGACGCCCCTACGGCTAGGGCCTTGGTGATGTCGCCAGAATATTTAATGCCACCATCGGCTATAAGAGGAATATCAAATTCTTTGGCTACCTTTGAGCACTCCATAATGGCACTGATTTGCGGCACGCCAACCCCAGCCACTACTCGTGTGGTGCAAATACTTCCGGGCCCAATCCCTATTTTAATGCCATCGACCCCGGCTTTTGCTAAATCACGAACCGCATCTGCCGTCGCGACATTGCCAGCCAAAACATCCATTTGTGGAAAAACTTTTTTAAGTTCTCGCACGGTGTCTAACACACCCTTGGAATGACCATGCGCCGTATCGACCACCAAAACATCACAGCCAGCTTGAACTAGAGCGTTCGCCCGCTCTAAGGCTTCTGCCCCCACCCCTACGGCCGCACCCACTACCAAACGGCCTCGGGCATCTTTAACGGCTTGAGGATGGGCCTCAGTTTTTTGAATATCTTTGATGGTGATCAAACCTTTAAGATTGCCTTGTTGATCAACCACTAAAAGTTTTTCGATGCGGTGTTCATGAAGAATTTTTTTAGCCTCTTCTAAAGTAACCTTTTCATTAACCGTCACTAATTTTTTGGTCATGACCTCTGAAATAGGTCTTTCTAAATTAATTTCGAATCTTAAATCACGATTGGTTAAAATCCCTACGAGGCGCTTGCCTTCGGTAATAGGTACCCCCGAAATATTATTTTCTTTCATGAGCTCAATCGCCGCACGGATTTTTTCACGCGGTTCTAAGGTGATGGGATCTAAAATCATGCCCGATTCACTCTTTTTTACTTTTTGAACTTCAGCACTTTGAACTTGAAGGCTCAAGTTCTTATGAATAATCCCAATCCCACCCATCTGAGCCATGACAATGGCGGTTTTTGATTCGGTTACCGAATCCATGGCAGCAGAAACCAAAGGGATATTTAAGGTAAGTTGCTTGCAAAGTTTAGTGGATAATTCAACGTCGCGCGGCAGACATTCGCTATAGTTAGGGACTAACAAAACGTCGTCAAAGGTGAGGGCCAGTTTGAGTTTTTCGGGATTGGGGTCAACCATTTTTGATTATTAGACATTTTTTTACTTACAGTCAACCTCATTCCTAACTTCTCATTCCTAACTTCTGTAATGCCTTAAGTTTAGGGGTTTAGCTTTCCGAAACCCTTTGTGCGAGAGCGACGAGTCATGAGCGCTTAAAAAACGTATGGTTTGTTGAAGTTAGGGTATGACCAGAGGGAATACACTAACTTCATACAACCCAACGTTTTTTAAGTGTGAATACGAGGAGTCCTTCGCCAAGCCTCAGGATAAACTCCGCACGGGTTGAGGAAAGTTAAACCCCTAAACTTAAGGCATTACACTTGCGCATTATCCACTGGGATTTGCCTGGGAATTTCTACTGTAAACTGCGACCCTTGCCCTAAATCACTGTCGACCAAAAGCCGTCCACCATGAAGTTCTACAAACTGCTTAGTTAGAGCTAGCCCCAACCCTGTGCCCTGATATTTACGTGTATGAGAGCTATCAACTTGATGAAAGACATCGAAAATTTTGTTTAAATCTGCTTTGGCGATACCAATCCCAGTGTCTTTAACTTGAATAATAAATTTGTTTTCCGAATAATGGGTGCTTAAAATGATTTTCCCCCCTTCAGGGGTAAATTTAATGGCGTTAGAAAGTAGATTCAACAAAATCTGTTTCATCTTTCGCATGTCGGCATACATTAGGGGCAAGTCCTCTGAAATAATGAGGTCAAGATTAAGACCCTTTTTATCAAGGAGTGGAATAACCGAATTTTTAACATCAACCGCAATGTCGTTTAAATTAAGCGGCTCTAGGTTAAGCTCCATTTTGCCAGCCTCGGCCTTGGCAAGATCTAACACACTATTAATGAGCCCCAAGAGGTGCTCGCCATTTTTCAAAACTTCTTTTAGGCTATCTTTTTGATCATGATTCATTTCCCCCAACACCCCTTCTAATAAAAGTTCAGAAAACCCAATGACGGCAGTTAGAGGGGTCCGCAATTCATGGCTCATCACGGCCAAAAATTCACTTTTGATTTTATTGGCCCTCTCTAGTTCCACATTTTTGATTTTTAATTCTTCAATGAGAATAGCACTGTCGATGGCAAGGGCGGATTGATCGGTAAAGCTTTCTAAAATACCCACGCTTGATTGATCAATAAATTCGTGGATGCTTACCCCCACGAGGGCTCCAATAATTTTTCGTTCAGCAACTAAGGGGGTAATCACAAATTTTTTAAAACCCATCTCTTGTTGAATTGCATTGGCACTATTTTCCAAGAGCGCAGGTTCTATGCCTACGACAAGTTCAGATAATTTTTGTCGAAAGACAATACGATTGCGCTTGATCGCTTGAAAAATAGAGTTGGCATCGAGATTAGGTAACTCTAATTCTTTAAGTGAAACCCCAAATTTTTCTTCAATGAGTTGAATATAGGGATTGCCCTTAGGCACATGAAAGCGAATATTCCCTTCCCGTTTGTCAACCAATACCAAAAAACAAACTTGGTAACCCAAACCTTCAATAACCCCGCTCAAGACATTTTGAATAACATCTTCTAAAGATGTAGCCCGTTTAATGGTGCGACTGATGCGATTAAGGGCTAACAATTGTTTATTGCGAACTTCTAAAGCCCTTTCTTTAAGAGAAATAAAATAATAACTAATCTTGACCGCATAAACGATAACCGGGATAAAAACGATGGCTAGGCTCAAGTTTAAATAGTGGGTTTGAGGCAACCAAGCCATCCAGGCTGACGACGGTTGAGGATAAACAAAGCGTGGAATCCATTGATGGTGAATCCCTAAAACTAAAATGGCATAAGACAAAACAGAAAATACGGCCGCTAGCAAGGCAATCCGTGGCGAATAAAACATCCCAGCGGCCGACACATAAATCATATACAAAGTAAAATAAGAGCTTTCGCCACCTCCGGTCATATAAACAACGAGGCTAATGCTCAATAAGTCGGCCAGCATCTCCAAGATAAAAGAAGTAAGAATATATTTATTTTGAAGAATATTATTGTAACAAATCCCCGTAATCAGGAAACTAAGGCTGATCATCAGCGGAATGACAGCATAAGATGCCCAAACTCCTCGAAAGTAAGTAGCACCTAACACCCAAAAAATCAAAAAAATGACTAAACGTAGTTTGCCTGTAAAGACATGTCTTTCTTTGTAGTCAGGGAGTTTAATGTCTTCAAGAATAGCATTGGCATTGATCATGGTATGGCTCGATTTTTTTCTAAAGCTTGATCCATGAGCGAAATTATTTTTTTCGGTTTAACACTACCCCCCATCACCGTAAGCTCGCCCATTCGATTGCCTTGATGATCTAAAAAAAGTATCGTGGGCATACCCACCACATTATACCGAACTTGGGCTTGCTCACATTCTAAGGTGCAGTCAACTTTAATCATAATGATGTCTTTGGCTTTTTGTTGAACCAAAGGATTGGAAAAAGTGCTGTGCTCTAATTCTAAACAAGGCGGGCACCAGTCTGCATAAAAATCAATGAGGATTGGTTTTTTCTCTTGGGCAGCCTGAGCCAAACCATCTTCTAAACTATGAATCCAAAAATCTGCCTGCGGGGTGTGAAAACCTAATGTCCTATAAAAAGTATACCCATAAAAGAAAGCGGGAAACAGGAGGGTTATCGCAACTGCATTTTTTAAAAGCCGAACCCAGGGACCCTTTAATTTTTTGTAAACTCGGCCATAGGCATTGGCTAAAACAAAAAATAAAAGCCCCATGCCTAAGCCATAGCTAAGCAATAACGTGAACCCAAAAAATTGACTCTGCTTTTTTGCAGCAATAATGAGAAAAGGCCCCACCAAAGGCCCAACACAAGGAGAAGCAACCAACCCAAAGGTCAGCCCTACTAAAAAAGCACCGTGGTTGCTGTTCCCCCCTAATTTTAAGAGACGGTTCTGTAAAACAGTAGGAAGAGCCAAGTGAATCCAACCAAAAAGGCTGAAGGCAAACAAAAGAAACAACCCTGTGATGACTAGCAAAAAAATACGCGACTGAAAGAGAAACCCAAGGCTAAGCCCCAAACTCGCGGCCAGCAAACCCAACAAACTGTAAGAAACCGCCATGCCTAAAAAAAGAAAAAAAAACCGCGCTCCGTGGCGCACTCCATTTTGCAGTGCGCCTACATAGGCCATGGTGAGCGGAATAATGGGCAAAACACAAGGGGTGAAGCAGGTCACCATGCCCGCCAAAAAGGCTAACAACAACAACAACCCACGATTGAGGTCTAAAAGTTTGTTGGGGTCAACCTCCTCCAGGAGATTCCAAACTTGATCAAAAAAAGAAGGCTCCGAATAATTTGAAGTGAGTGCACCTGACCCCTTGGTTACAAATTGTAGGGGAATAGATAAATTTTGTTTAACCGGGAGGTAACAAAATTCGTCAGAACATCCTTGATAGCGGAGTGTGCCTTTCAAGGTATGCAGACTTGGAGTCATTTGAGCATTGGCGGTTAATTTTACGAGAATAGAAAAATCGGAAAGATAGGCCTTAGTTTTTTTACCAAATAATTTATCAAAATGATCTTCGGGTGGAGGCAATTCAATTTTAGCCGATAGAAAGTTAGGCAATGGATCTAAGACCAGAGAAGTCTTTTCGTGGTAAACAAAATACCCTGGGGGAACCGTGATTCGAAACTCTAGGGTTAAAGCATCCCCCACCACCAACTGCTTAGGGCTATCGTCTAAATTAAGGCTAAAGGGGTTTTGATCAGGAGGGGTCGCTAAAGCATAACTTGAAAAAAGAACAGCCAATATTCCCAAGAGACATTTTTTAAACATAATCGAGAGTATTTTAATGATTTTCAGACGTTATACAATAGGAAACTCTAAAATACTTTATCATGCAAAGTTGGCAGGACTCCGTTGAGGGAGCCGTCAGCGGAATCGCCGGGGCCCCCAATGAGAGCTAGCGGGTGAGGAAAGCCGCGGAGCTTTGCTCCGCGGAAGGCTTCCCACCCGCTAGCTCCATTAGGGTCGGCGATGGAGCGTTGGCTCCCTCAACGGAGTCCTGCCAACTTTGCATGATAAAGTATTCGTCAAATTAGTTTTCATTATTTCTAAAATCAGGCACAATAGAAGGTAATGACTGAACAATTTAACTTTAAAGAATGGGACGACCCCTTTTTTAAACAGGTCCAACACCAGTTTGAAATTGCCGCCAACCATTTAAATTTGGATCGGAATGTTTTTAATCGGCTCCGTGTCCCAGACAAAGCCATGTTGGTAAGCATCCCCTTTCGTATGGATGATGGGAGTGTGCAGGTTGTGCCCGGTTATCGGGTCCAGCATAATGACACCTTGGGCCCTTACAAAGGAGGCATCCGCTATCATAAAAACGTTTCTTTGGGTGAAGTGGGTGCGCTCGCCATGCTCATGACTTGGAAATGCTCGTTGGTAGGGTTACCCCTAGGTGGGGCCAAAGGCGGAGTTTGTATTGACCCCACGCCTTTAAGCCGGCAAGAATTACAGCGACTCACCCGCCGTTACACAACCGAGTTTATCAATTTTATCGGCCCTGAGGTTGACATCCCAGCCCCTGATTTGGGGACCAATGAACAAGTGATGTCGTGGATCATGGATACCTATAGCCAGTTGAAGGGCTATGCCATTCCTGAAGTCGTAACCGGAAAACCCGTCGTAATCGGTGGCTCAGTCGGGCGAAAAGATGCCACCGGTTTTGGCTTAGTGTATACCCTCCTTGAAGCCATTAAATTTCTAAAGTTGAAAATTGATGAAGACACCAAGGTCATCATACAAGGTTTTGGTAATGTAGGCAGTGCGGTTTGCAAAAAAATGATTTCATTGGGTTGCAAGGTCGTTGGGATCAGTGATGTTTCAGGTTGTTATTTCAATGCTCAAGGGTTTGATTACATCTCTCTTGAAAAACACCTTTTAGAAAATAAATCTTTAAAGGGATTACCTGGTGCAGAGGTCTTAAACCTCAAAGAATTTTTTTCTTTGGATTGTGATGTCTTTGTTCCTGCCGCTACTGAAAGTACCATCGATGCCAAAGAAGCCAAATTATTACGTTGTAAAATAATTGTTGAAGGAGCTAATGGCCCTCTTACCACAGCGGCTGATCAAGTGATTGAGGATCGTGGGGATATTTTTCTTATCCCTGATATATTGGCCAATGCCGGTGGCGTGACGGTTAGTTATTTTGAATGGGTGCAGGATATACAATCCTTTTTTTGGGATGAACACGAAATCGATAAAAATTTGCATAAAATTATGTCCAAGGCTTTTCAAAATGTTTATTATTTTTCTGAAAAAAACAAAGTTAATATGCGAATGGCAGCGTTAATGGTAGGCATCGAAAAAGTAAAAACAGCCATGTTACTGCGAGGCATGTTCCCGTAATGTGTCATTGCGAACCCGTGTCATCCCGGACTTTATCCGGGATCCATGATGGTCAAGCAATCTAGATTGAATTGATATGAAACTCATCAACAAAGTCATTTTGAAAAACAGTTTTGACATTGCCAAATCAATCAAAGCTGGCTTTGTCTTTATTCATCTTGACGTTTTAGGTGACTATACCCCTCCCGAAAAGACAGGCGGTTTTCAATTGGTGGTGGTTAGCGAGGCTCAAGGCCCAGAGCTTGAAGTCATTCAAAAGAAATTTTCTCACGTGGTTACCTTGCCAAGGGTCAATTTGGGTCGAACGGGTTTGGTTAATGTTGCCCTGGCTTATGCCATCTTTACCAATCTTATCAAAAATGGAGATAAAGTTGTTTTTGTGGCGGGAAACCATGAAAATAAACTGTTTGACCGAATCTTATATTTTGAAATCGGCAAAGAATATGAAGGCATTAGCAGCAAACAGGTCTTGGGGCTTTCTAAAACGGTCAATCCAGCCATTGTAGAAAGATTACTTAATTTAGCGATGGAATTGGCCGCTAAAGGCCGCGAAGGGAAAAGAGTCGGCACTATTTTTGTCGTGGGCGATCATGAAAAAGTTTTGACCTTGAGTAAACAGCTTATCATTAACCCCTTCAAAGGTTATGAAGCCAAAGACTGCAATATTCTCAACCCTGATTTACAAGAAACGATCCGTGAATTTAGTGCATTAGACGGTGCTTTTATTATTGCAGAAGATGGCACCTTGGTAACCGCAGGTCGTTACTTGGGGGCCTCAGGGTCTAATACCGAGGTGCAAATTGGTTTGGGCAGTCGACATGTGGCGGCGGCTGGGATAACGGCCTTGACAAACGCTCTTGCCATCGTTATTAGCGAATCCACAGGAAATATCCGAGTATTTAAAGAAGGTAAATCACTCCTCGAAATCGAACGTCCATAATGTCATCCTCCGCGAAGGCGGAGGATCCATAGCATAAGGAGAAAAATTAATTATGTTGATTTATAAAACCAAAGAAAAAGAATTTGATGTGCGAGTTCGAGACAAATTAGTATCTACCGGGCTGTTAGCACCCAACCAAATCGAAGCTTACCTGAAAGGCCTTGTTGACGAACAAGGTAACGTTTTAGAAATTAACCCGCAAGAGCTTGACGACGACATCACCCCTTCAACCCCAACGGAATAATATTTTAGTAGGTTTTGTATTGAGCTGTTCGGATAGATTCCTCGGGCACTGGCAATCCTTTGATATAATTCATAGGATTAACGGCCTTGCCACCCTGACGAATTTCAAAATGAAGATGAGGGCCTGTGCTATGACCGGTCATGCCAACGCGAGAAATGAGTTCGCCGGCTTTCACTTTTTCTCCAGCATCAACATAGATTTCTGAATTATGGCCGTAAAGAGTGGTAACACCCTTGCCATGATCTAAAATGACCGTCTTACCATAACCACCTTTGAGACCCACAAAAGCAACCACGGCCTCACTCGGTGATACGATAGGCGAACCAATCGGAGCCGCAATATCAACGCCAGCATGGTGGCGAGAATAAAAAAGTTTGACCCGCCTTTTGCCTTTAGTAGCAACGACTTTTTTCCCACCACGTCGCACCCCATATTGACTCGTCACAATCCCTTGTAAAGGCCACATGCTCAATGCACGAAAATCTTTGAAAAAGGTGGAGGTGTCAACCACCGGGACAATCTCATTACCGTCTTTATAGAAGAAAAGTGAGGCGCTCGTTGTAACTTTATCAAAAACCGGTTTTTGTTTTAAAGGCTCTACTTCTAAAACAGGAACTTCAATGACATCACCACTGGGAATTTGAAACTCATCTTCTACCACAAGGGCGTCTTCATTACTAATCAGGTCACCCACAAAGGCATAACCAGAACTAGGTATAAGCAGGGATAAACAAAGGCAAAGTACAACCCATTGGCTTCTCATAGCTTTCTCCTATCATTTGGCGAATGATTCAGGTCCTGTTTGAATGAATATTTAGTCAGGAAGTAACAAAAGATCTAGGACCTGTCAAATCAAATAACCCTTTGATTTAAATAACCTCTTTGATTTGTACACTGTTTTGGACAAGAATTATTTCGGCCTAAAACCCAAAAGGTTGCTAAATGGCTTAAGCACCCTCTTCTATTTTAACTTTTAGAATTTTATCGCCTCGTTGAATCTTTTCGACGACCTCAAAACCTTCGATGGTCTGACCAAACACCGTATAGGCGCCATCTAGAAAAGAGGTGGCTTTTAAGGTGATGTAAAATTGTGAACCACTCGATCGCCGTTCTGGGTTAACTTGATCGCCCGTACGTGCCCAGGCCAAGGCCCCTTGCAGGTGTTTGCGTTTAATTTCAGCAAGCACCGTGTAACCCGGCCCGCCCGTGCCATTGCCTAAAGGATCTCCACCTTGAACAACAAAACCCGGTTCTACCCGATGAAAAGTGAGATCGTCATAATAACCCGCCTTGGCTAACTGAATAAAATTGGTTACCGAAAGGGGCGCATCTTGAGCATAGAGTTCAACTTTAATATCCCCCTTCTCGGTTGATAGGGTGGCAAAATATTTTTTATTGGGTTCAACGGTTGAAATTTTGGGTTCTGAAACTTTGGGTCGGGATTGAGTCATAACGTTCTCCTTGGGCGGCAAACTAGCATCTAAAAAGGGCCCAGATGCAAGGCGCCCGCAAAGACGCGACCGGAGCGTATATGGAAATACGTGAGGATCGCGGCTTTGCGGGCAATCCTTCGCTTACGCTCTGGACAGGCTCTGCAGATGGGTCGTTTTTAGAGGTCCCCATTAAATATTTTTTTTGGTTAATACATCTAAAGTTGCCTGAACCCCTTCTTTAAGACCTTCCAAACTATACCCGCCTTCTAATACATAGACTTGTTTCCCTTGGCAACAATCAAGAGCGAGTTGGTGAATCATTGCAACAATGGAATAAAAACCTGCTTTCGTTAAATTGATATTCGCCAAAGGATCTAAACGATGCGCATCGTAACCGGCTGAGACTAAGATCATTTCTGGTTGATAAGTTTGAAGCGTAGGAATAATTTTATTTTGAAAGGCCATTTTATATTCTTCATCCCCTGCCCCAGCTGCCATGGGTAGGTTAAGGGTGTACCCTGCACCAGCTCCGGTTCCCTTTTCATTTGCCGATCCCGTCCCTGGATAAAAAGGATATTGATGAGTGCTAACATAAAAAATATCATCCCGATCATAAAACGAATGTTGGGTGCCATTACCATGGTGCACATCAAAATCAATGATCGCTATTTTTTTTAAATGCTGACTCGCGATTAAGTGAGCTGCAGCAATCGCAATATTATTAAAGAGACAAAACCCCATGGCGTGGTCTGTTTCAGCATGATGGCCAGGTGGGCGCACCAAGGCAAAGGCATGCTCAAATTCTCCATCGAGCACTCTTTGGCAACCATCGATTGTGCTGCCAACGGCAAATAAGGCCGCCTCCCAACTCTGTTGGCTTGTAACCGTATCGGGGTCTAAATAAGATTGAGGTCGTTGTTGGGTAGACTCAACTTGTTCAACATGAGTTTGGGTATGAACCCTAGCAATATCAACTCTAGCCCCTAAAACAGGGGTAAGCCAAGCCAGGGTTTTCCCATACCCTTGCAATACCTCATGAATAGCCTGCAAGCGGGCAGGTCTTTCGGGATGCCCAAGGCCCGTATCATGTTGCAAAAATTTTTCGTTCCATATGATAGCCGTTTTATTCATAATCACTAATGAGAGAGAAAATTATTAAAATAGCAACCTTTTTTCAAGGAGTTACGATAATTAGGGTATGAAGGGTCGTTTTTTATTAGCCAGTTTGGCCTATATCTTTTTGGTTACAACGGGATCTAAGTTTTGCGTTATTGAAGTCGAAAAAGACAAAAAAGATGAACCCGTAGTTTCTCAAACGGTCGCGCCGCACCCTGTCAGTGTGGCTATCAGCGGCAAAGTTCTATTCAAAGATTATGAAAACGGTGACTTTAAAGTTTCAGCCTTATTAACTACTGCTTGTGCCAGCGGGCTGTGCCCCGTTCAAGGCACGGCACCTTTAGCCCAAACGACTTTAAACAAACCCAGCAGTTTTCAATTATTTTTTGAAACTCAATTTAAAGATGTCATTATTCTGGTTGAACACACCGATGCCCAAAATAAAAGCCGCATTGGCTACCAAGTCATCAACGCCTTTGCCCCACCCACAGAATCTATCGAAATTAGTTTAGACAAACCCTACTCTCCACTAAACTAAAAACCATCCAAAAAAATAATAGGTGTAAAATGTTTTATAGAAATACAAATTTTACACAACTAAAAATTAGTTTTTACGAATATTGCTTATCATGGGTGGGAAAGCTCTTTTTGTTCGTTATGAATATTTGCGTGAATTTGTCGAAACCCTGGCTAGGGAAGATGGCAAGCCCGCTGAGATCAGCGAAGCAGAAATAGAAGCTGTTTTACAAGCCGATCATTTTTACACAAAAAATAAAGTTTATTCGAACGAAGAAGTTCGTGCCTATCTGACTTTATTTTATTCTGATTCCATCGCTGCTCAACTCAAGAATGTTACCCAAGAAAAATTTGAAAAACTCCCTCAAGGCTACCCCGATGATATTTCATTTTATGCACGCAAGTTTGGGATGAACGAAGATTATCAAATTTGGAAAGGCCAACACGCCTCCGGTAAAGATGTCGTTGAAGCAACACTAGATCTTCCACCTCATGAAAAACTTTGGCATTTAAATATTAACGGAGATGAACAAGACAAAGTTCACCAAACAAATGCTGATGAAATGGCCCTGACTTGGCGTTTTTTTGGAACGGCTTGGGAAAATACAATCCTCGTAGGGCCTTCTGCCCCTGTTTTAGCGGGTGGTAGCTATTTTGCTGCAAGCCAAGAAGGTGTTGATAGCGCTATGGCCGAGCTTACTGCCAAGGCTGGGCCTAAAGATCTATTGGTGGTTTATTGGACCGGTCATGGCGATTTAAAAGGTGATGATCCGCAATTAATTTTTCCACAGGGGCAACATTATAGCGTTAAACGTTTGGCTCAACAACTTAAGGGCTTACCCGTCATGGGGGTTGTGTTTGTGGCTGACCCCTGCTTTAGTGGCCCTGTCCCGCAAATCCTAGAAGAAACCTTGGTTGGTTCTAAATATTTAGAAGCCCAAGCCCCTATTTCCGATACAAAAACCACCCAATGTGGGCGATTTATCCCCTATTGGCGTGAGGCGGCTAACCGGTTGATTGATCTGGATGGTAGACCCGATATCCTTTCCTTGCGAGAGCCTTTTCTTTATGCCCTACAACATTACAACGAAGAAAATCTCTTAGGGTTACGAGGTTCTTACCGTCGCTCGGCCATTCCCTTGCATGATGCTACCGACGTAACAGCGGCTATTGATGCCCCTGGTAGAAAATTGTTGATGCTTTCCGATCCTGGTTGTGGCGCTTGTAAGCAATTAGCCCAAGAGTTTGATAATTTTCAGGTAACTCTAGGTTCAACTATTCCAATTTATAAGGTCTATAACTCCTGGACCACGGATGAAGCCTTAGCAGCCAAAGTGGGGCAGCAATTGAATGATAAATCGATCTCTTCTCAATCGTTGCCCATCCTTATTTACATGGAAGGAAACAAAGTTTTACAGGTTCGTCGCAAATTAGCTACATTAGAAGAATTACAACAAGAATTTAGTCGCCACTTTGGAGAAACATTTAATCCTGAAATAACTAACAAAAGATTGGCCGAGCATCTCTTCTTACAAGATGGAATTCCAACCCCATTCACTCTGCAATATTTGAACCGCTATGGAGAAAAGGTCTTAACCAAACTCCCGCTGTGGTTTGGAATTTTGAATACAAAAAATCCTGAATCCTTTGTCAACGATGCTCGCAAACTATTAGCCATGCCTGAAGATTTTGACTTAAGCTATGATTTGGCTCCACAATTAATTGCGCTTCCCTTATGGGCTGAACCTGCAGCAAGGGGCTTACAGCTTGAACTCGTGGGGCATTATGCAAAACGAGAGTTAGACACCTTGCCCCTACTTTTGCAAGAAGTAGCTAAAAAAGGTCCGCGTGAGTCGGTGGTTGGGGCATTACGCGGTCTTGCCCAGACTGGGCTTGAATATTATGCCTTACCTAAATTTCATAGTCTTGTAGCGGCCCCTCAAATAAAAGCCTTTCTTCAGGCCTTGCATTCCGGCGATCCTGGCATACGCTTAGTTGCTCTAGAATCATTTGCAGAGTGGAGAAGCCAATCTTATTTTCGGGTTGATCTTGCAAAAGAACTTGGTAATCCCTCTTCTCGCACAGATCTTTCAAAATTAATTTCTGTCTTAAAACAAGGCGATAAAATATTATTTAAGACCATTGCCCAATTTCTCCGTTCATCTAGTGATGAACAGCAGGCGGTCGCCATTAAAGCCCTCTTTCGTCTAAGAAAAATTAGTGTTGAAGCAACCCATTTGTTTGATGAAGTTATGCAAAAACTTCCTCCCCTCAAAACCCAAGCTATGTTTGTACTTATTTCTGAATTTCTCAATCTAGGATATGAAGAAGCACAAAAGGTTCTAAAGCAAGCTTCCCCTAAGCTTGATAAAATGATTAAACAACAAATGGTAGGGCCGCATGAAGAAGGCAGGGCAAAGGCATTAACGCTCTTGAGTTGGTCCCCAAGACCCCCCAGCTGGGAAGAAATGGTGGCCTGGTTTGAGGGTGGCAAGATTCCTGTTGCATCATTAACTTTACTCTTAAGTAAACTCCCCGTTGGTTCTTATGAACGTTATAAAAATCTTCTAGACCCACTGCTAGAACATGAAGATGAGATGGTGGTTACAAGAGTCATGACGTCTTTACGAGGGCCTTTAAGCGAACCACTGCGAACTCGGCTGCAAGAGCTGTTGATTCATGACCGGATTCATGTGCGAAAGGCAGCCGCTAAGACCTTGGCTTATGACCAGCCCTCCCAAGAGTTCCTGTTAGCCGTAGCAAAAGGCGATGCTGATGGTGGAGTTCGTTATCAAGCATTTCAGGGTTTGAAAGATGAATTTGTAGGAATTTACATTTTGAAAAACTTAAGGGATGAATTAGCTGTACTACCTAATCCTGAAATTGCTGCTGAACTTTTGAGTCACTATCTTGTGTTGAACAATGGGGAACAATTAGACGATTTTCTCAAAAAAATCCCTCTCGATGATGTTGAGCGTGTAGTGGCAATCGTTGAACGTTGGATGCTAGTTGCTACGATGGAAGAACACAGGGCTCATCGAAAGATAGGCACCCAAAAACTTACAGAAAAAATGGTGGCTTATGCTCGGACAGTTTGGAATCAATATAAAACATCCGATCGGCTTCTTATTTTACAAACAGCCTTACGTAGTAGGCAAAAACTAAGTTGGAAAACCTATACCCAAATGTTCCCTTTAACCATCGATGCCAATACTGATCCACAATTAGCCCTAGCTTATTACCAATTGCAATTGGCAAGTACTCCGCCCGAAGAAAGAAAAGACTTCTATATTGCAGCTTGGCAATCCCAAAATGTGACCGTACAATCATGGTTACTCGATGCAGCTCTATTTGAAAAAGATGCCGTATTACACCCAATTTTGAGAGATCCTGCTCTTGTAAAAAAAACCCCCGTTTTCCTTGACGCTAAGATATATCGGTATTTACGGTTTAAGCCCTCATCCCCAGATACTCAGTCCGAAGAAACAGTCATTTGTTTTACAATGCTTAAACGGTCCTCTGATCATTCTCTGAAGGCAGATCTTATTAAAAATTTTGGTCAAGGCACGACCCAAGAAATGGTTAATCATATCATCCCGTTGCTCAATGAAGAAACCTTAAGCCCTGCTGTCGTTTATTTCCTACAAAAAATGACCTACAATCATTCTGATATTCATTTGCCAAGCGGACTATGGGCCCGACTTGAAAAATTCTTAACTTCTCAAAATCTTGACCTAGTTAAAAATACACTTCGCTTCGCGGTTCTTTCCCATGAGGTCTCTGACGAACAGCGGCTTAAAATATCAGATCAATTCAGCACGCACCCCCGTGCATCGGTGAGAAGAGAGGCACTTGAGTTAACAAAACTCCTTCTTGCCTACCATAGCCATGATCAAGAAACTAAAAAAGTTCTCCAAAAATATGCAAAAGACCCCATCCCACAAATCCGGTTTGCAGCCAACCAAGCATTGGCAGCCCTAGCCTTAAATTAATTCGAAGAAATTGAATCTGGCAGTTCATTCTTATCCCCTGATTGGTAAGGGAAATAGCGCTTGAGCTCTTCTCCACATTTTAAAATGCCAGCCACTAAACCATCTGAGAACAACCCTTGTTTAAAATAACCTTCTAATTCATTGCGAATTATTTGCCAAAACTCGGCATGAACTTTATCGTGAATGCCTTGATCGCCTAAAATGGCAAACTGATGATCTTTGAGGCTTAGTAAGAAAAGGATACCATTGCGTTGGGCTGTTTTAGTCATACCCAACTGTGCAAAGATCTTTTTCCCTTCTTCCAAAATATCTCCCTTTAAATGTTTTACCAGGTGAACACGAATTTCTCCCGAAGTGTTTTTTTCAGCGGTTTGAATAGCCGAAATAATTTTTTCTTTTTCTTCATTTGAAAAAAATTTACCAACGCCCACTGGCACCTCCTCCGCCAAAACCTCCCCCGCCACCCCCACCAAAACCACCGCCACCGCCCCCAAATCCCCCAAAACCTCCAAACCCTGAACCCGACGAGCCTCCAAAGGTAATACCTCTTCGCCCATGGCGGCTGTTAGCCATAATGATTAAAAACAAAAGTAATCCAAAAAGGGGAACCCAGATTGGCTTTTGTCTTTTCTTTAATTTAGCAAGATTTTGGCCGTATTGTTGAGTAAACTCGTTGCTAAATTCATTGCCAATGGTCTTCATCATCGTGGCAACGGCTTCTTTTAATCCTAAACCAAATTGTTGAGTTCGAAACCGCGGAACCAAGATCTGTTCAATAATTGATTTAGATTTTGCATCGGTGAGCATACCTTCTAAGCCATAACCCACTTCAATCCTTAATTGGCGATCATTCAAAAAAATCAATAGGAGTACGCCATTGTCTTTTTTTAATTGGCCGGCCCGCCAAGCCTCCGCAATGCTTATCGAAAGGTCTTCTAAAACTTCGCCTTCAAGACTATTAAAAATCCCAACAAAAATCTGATTAGAGGTTTGTTTTTCATAATCAGCCAATAGCGTGTTGAGATAAGCCTTGTCGGTAGGGTCTAACAAAGAAACATAATCATTAACGTAATTATCGGGTTTGGAGGGAATATCGAAGGCATGGACAAACTGAGGGATAAACAATAATGTCATTGCGAGCGCAAGCGTGGCAATCTTCTTTTTTACGGCTCGGAATGAAATGAATGGATGCCGGATCAAAGTCCGGCATGACGTCATCCCGGACTCTGATCCGGGATCTATATATGACATTATAGGTTCTCTTAAAATAATAAATTACTTCCCAAAATCCACAGTAGGAACTTTTTGCGCAGTAGCTTCGGCTTCAAAATAAGCCTTTTCCTTCGCCCCTTTGTAAGAAGCCACAAATTTTTGTGGGATTTTTTTAATATAAGTATTGTATTCACGAGCCGCTTCATTAAATCGTTTACGCTCTACAGCAATGCGGTTCTCGGTACCTTCTAATTGACTTTGTAATTCAAGAAAATTTTGATTAGCCTTTAAATCAGGGTAACGCTCCACCACAACCATTAACTTCGACAAAGCACTGCTCAAGCCACTTTGCGCTTCTTGAAATTTAGCCATCGCAGCAGGATCATTCACCAAATTTTTTAAGGCATCACCTGAAATAGAGGTAGCCTTAGCCCGAGCCTCAACAACTTGCGTTAAGGTTTCTTGCTCATGAGCAGCATAGCCTTTCACGGTTTGCACAAGGTTAGGGATAAGATCAGCCCGCCGTTGATAAACATTCTGCACTTGCGACCACTTTTCATTAACGGTCTCTTCAAGTTGAACAATTTGGTTATAAACTCCAACCCCCCAACTAATGACCGCAAACACAGCAATAGCCAAGACACCCAAAACAACCAAAACACCAATAAACTTTTTCATATCGCCCCTTTCATCATCATGGATTACCCGATCTGAGTCGGGTAATGACACGGAGAGTTTAGAATGTATAGTTTTCGAGAATTTTTTACTGAAGTCTTTTCGAGGTAAGGAGAGGTCAAGGGAGAGCCCGCGCCCGGTCGGCCTATGAGGGTCTCTGTCATTGCGAGGAGTCTGCGACGAAACAATCCCATCGGTTTAACCGGTGAGATTGCCGCGCCCGTTGGGCTCGCAATGACAGATGCCCTCCGGAGCCTGTCCTGAGGCGCATGCGTTGGATCCGCCCTCCTAAAAGTCTCTCCATTGGCCTCTCCCTACCTCGAAAAGACTTCAGTAAAAAATTCTCGAAGACTATACCTACTTGTAGGGTTTTGGGCAAATTGATTTTTGTTGCCCGCCTGGGACTGCTGGGTTATACCGCCCCCATGTTTCCTATCTTCACTGCCCTCGTCATCGTCTTAGGTCTTGCTGTTTTTGTGTATTCTATTTACACACGCTATGGCCTCATCCATTTGGCTACCAAACCCGATCCGGAGCGTCTTAAAAAGATCCCCCAACGCATCGGCGCCGTTTTAAAATATGGTTTTGCCCAATCCAGAATGATTTTAAAAGACCCCGTGCCTGGGCTTTTTCATGCCTTTATTTTTTGGGGTTTTTGCGTTGTCTCGTTACGCACGATCACACTGTTTGGGATGGGGTTTTCAGAAGGCTTTCATCTTCCTTTATTGGGTACTACGGGTATTCTCGGTGGAGTTTACAATCTTTCCAAAGATGTCTTTTCTGGACTTGTTCTTTTAGGTGTAGCTGTTTTTTTGATTCGCCGTCTCATTACCAAACCCGCACGGATTACCCTTTCTATAGAAGGTGTTATCATCCTTTGTTTTATCGCAACCCTCATGATCACCGACTTGCTCTTTGATGGTGCTGAATTTGTACTGACCAGTTATCCTGAAACCTGGAAAGCCCCGTTAAGCGTTGCTACAGCCAATTTGCTATCTAACTTTTCTTTAAGCGAAGGGGTTTTGTCAATTTTAGGCAATGCTTCCTTTTTAATACACATCACACTGATTTTGGTTTTTCTTAACTTTTTACCTTATGGCAAACACTTTCATATCATCACCGCTCTTCCCAACATCTTTTTGCGAAATTTGCGACCTTACGGTGAGCTTGAACCCATCAACTTGGAAGATCCCAATGCCACCACCTTTGGCGTCGATAAATTAACGGAGTTTAGTTGGAAAGATGTGTTTGACATGTACACGTGCACGGAGTGCGGGCGATGCACAGCGCAGTGCCCGGCTCATAATACTGGCAAGGTGCTGAATCCTAAAAAATTTCTAAACGATATTAAAGAACATGCCTACCAAAATACGGCTAAGCTATTGAGCAAAGATGAAAATATTCGCAATGAAGCCAATCACTCCCTCGTGCCCAACCCCATTGACCCTGAAGTGCTTTGGAGTTGCACCACTTGTAGGGCTTGCGAAGAGGCTTGCCCCGTCATGATTGAATATGTCGACAAAATTGTAGAAATGCGCCGCCATTTGGTGCTTATGAAGGGCGAATTCCCTACCGAAGTGCAGAATACTTTTAAAAATATGGAAACCAATGGCAACCCTTGGGGTATTGGGTTTGATCAACGCGCGGCTTGGGCTAAAGACCTAGGCGTGCCGCTACTTTCTGAAAAGCCTGAAGTTGATGTGCTTTATTGGGTGGGTTGTGCAGGCTCTTTTGATGATCGAAACAAAAAAGTTTCTGTCGCCGTGGTTAAGATTTTACAAAAAGCCGGCATTGACTTTGCCATCCTTGGCCCCGAAGAAACCTGCACGGGTGATTCGGCTCGTCGAATTGGCAATGAATATTTATATCAAACCTTGGCCAAACAAAACATCGCCACCATGAACAAATATAAATTCAGAACGGTGCTGGCCCAGTGCCCACATTGTTTTAACACCTTGAAAAATGAATACCCCCAGTTTGGTGGAAATTTTAAGGTTGTGCATCATGCAGAATTTATTGAAAACCTGATTGCAGAAGGCCGCATCAAACCCACCAAAGACTTAAAGCAAAGCATTACTTATCATGACAGTTGTTATTTAGGTCGTTACAATAATATTTATGACGCCCCTCGTAATGTCTTAAAATCCATCCCTGGTTTAGAGGTCAAAGAAGCAGCTCTATCCCGCGAAATTGGCCGCTGTTGCGGTGCCGGCGGTGGACGTATGTGGATGGAAGAACGGGCGGGCACTCGGGTGAACCATAAGCGCTTAGAAGATTTGCAAACGGTTAATCCGCAAGGCATTGCCAGCGCATGCCCCTTCTGTCTTACCATGATGCGAGACGCAACGCGGGATAAAGAAGTTGAAGAAAAGATTCAAACGAAAGACTTTGCTGAATATTTAGCTGAGTCTCTTGAATAAAAACCTTTATAAGGCGTAGCCATCGTGTTCGATACAATGGGCTGCGATGTCTAAACGGAAGTTCAAAGTGTCGCGGGGTTTGGGTTTTAAAATTCGATCGATGGCCTTTTCGTATTTTGTAAAACCCTCTTCATCACCATGGCAAATGTTGGCGCAAAATTGTTTAGCACGGGTAACTAATTCATTACATTTGTCGGTAATGTAGGTCCGAACCATGGCCATAGGAATGGCCGCCTTTTCCTGATCGTTGATTTTTAATAATTTTAAAGTACGGGCCAGTGCACTATCGACGGCGTAAACTTCAATGATAAAATCCGCAATCTCGGCCAAAAAACTTTGCCGGTCTTTAATGTCGGCCATGTATTTTTGAACCGCAACCCCACTAATATAGAGGGTTAATTTTTTAAGTTGGTTCACATTATTCATTGAATTAGCCAGAACACCCTCTCCCTTCATGGTAAAACCAGTTTTTAATTGGCCAATCACTTCTTGAATGGGACCCATCAGGTCCATTTCGCCTGACATGGCTCGTTTGAAAAGCGTGCCCGTGATAAGAAGACGGTTGATTTCGTTGGTACCTTCAAAAATGCGGGTGATACGACAATCGCGATAGGCCGATTCCACGGGATATTCTTGAATAAAACCATAACCACCATGCATTTGCACAGCTTCATCGGCCACAAAGGCATTGGCCTCGGAACCGTAGACTTTACAAATAGAGGCCTCAATATTGTAGGCCTCGACGGCTTTCAAATATTGATCGTAATAATCGGTAGCATTAGAATCTAAGGTGGCAAGGGCTTGGTCTAAATCGTGGGCATAGCGGTACATCATACTTTCAGTCACAAAAGTACGCACCGCACAGTTAGCAATTTTGGTTTGGATTAATTCAAAATCGGCCAAAGGCTGACCAAATTGCTTGCGCTCTTTGACATATTTAACCGCGTGCATCAGTTCATTTTTACAATTGCCAATACTGGCTGCGCCTAATTTCCACCGGCCAACATTTAAAACATTAAACGCAATTTTATGCCCTCGGCCAACCTGCCCTAACACATTTTCTACCGGCACCTTGGCATCTTGCAAAACAATCGTGGTAGTTGAAGAACCTTTGATGCCCATCTTTTTTTCTTCAGGCCCATGGGTAACGCCCGGCATGTCTTTCTCGACAATAAATCCTGTAAATTTTTCACCATCGACCTTGGCAAATACGGTAATGACATCCGCCCACGCCCCATTGGTGATAAACATCTTTTCGCCGTTCAGAATATAATGTTTGCCATCGGCCGAAAGCACAGCCTTAGTTTTAGCTGCCAAGGCATCGGAGCCAGAACCTGCCTCGGTTAGCGCATAGGCACCTACAAATTCTCCGGTAGCAAGCTTGGGTAAATATTTTTGTTTTTGGGCCTCGGTTCCGTAATAAAGGATGGGCAAGGTACCAATGCCGGTATGGCAAAGCATCGTCACTGAAAAAGACCCTTGTGCCACACAGTTTTCAGCCAGCACCGTGGCAGCAACTTTATTAAGACCAAGGCCATTGTATTTTTCAGGAACTTCGGCCATCAACAAACCAATTTCACCGGCTTTTTTAAGCAAGGAAATAGAGACACCTGATTCTTGCCGCTCAATGGCATCGGATTTTGGCAAAACATCGTTGGTGATAAAATCGTGAGCAGTCTGGCCTAATGCCTTGGTGGCTTCGTCGATTTCTTCTAAAATAAAGACCTCTTCAGAACCAACATCATCAAGTAGGAAACTAGCACCTTTTTTATAAGATGACATATATTTGCCTTTCTCTCATGTCATTACCTGGTCAAGCCGGGTAATCCATCATGGATCCCGGGTCAAGCCCGGGATGACAGGGTAATCTGGATTAACCCTGCAAAAGTTTTTTAAACTCGGTGGTTAACAGGGGCACGGCTTGAAACAAATCCGCCACGATCCCATAATCGGCCTTGGTAAAAATGGGTGCTTCGGGATCTTTATTGATGGCCACAATAACTTTTGAATTGCGCATGCCAGCCAAGTGTTGAATCGCACCGGAAATCCCACAAGCAATATACAACTTGGGATTAACCACTTTACCCGTTTGCCCAACTTGCATGTCATGCGGCGCATAGCCTGAATCAACGGCTGCCCGGGAGGCACCCACTGATGCACCAATGACATCGGCCAATTCAAAAAGAATTTTAAAATTGTCGGCTGACTTTAAAGACCGACCACCTGAAACAATCATTTCTGCTTCAGTTAAATCAGGGCGATCTGACTTACCTTGAACCAGCTCTTTCATCATGGCAGGGAGTGTGCCCAAATCAACTGCGACCGGAACCATTTGGGCGGTTTGCCCACTTTGAGGTTCACCCGCACCAAAGCTGTTAGGCCGTACACTGGCTAATTGCAAATCCGTGTTGAACGTCACATCAACCAAGGCCTTGCCAGAATAAACCGGCCGAGTGGCAAGCAATTTGCCATTATTAATTTTTAAATCGGTCACATCATTTGCAAGGCCAGAGCCCAACTTTGCCGCTACCCTAGGCAATAAATCTTTGCCTAAGGGAGAAGCCGAAACCAGCACAATGCTCGGTTTAGCTTGTTCAACAGAGGCCGCTAAGGCCTTGGCAAACCCAACGGTATTGTATTTTGTCAATTGCGCATTCTCGACGGCATAAACTTTTTTTGCTCCAAAAGAACCTAAATCTTGAATGAGGTCATTCAAACCTTGGCCTATAACCATGGCTTCAACCTGGCCACCGATTTGACTTGCTAGCTTTTGGCCAATGTTTAAAAGTTCATGGGCAGATTTCTTTACTCGACCATTTTCGTGTTCAGCTAAAATTAATACGTTTGACATTTTTGGACTCCTTTAAATAATTTTGGCTTCTTCTCTTAATAATTTGACCAATTCAGGAATGGTTTTATCTAATTCGCCTTGCAAAATTCGCCCGGGCGCCTTTTCAGGAGGCAAGCGATAATTACTTAAAGTAACTTTCGCGGTTGCTCCAGCCAACAAATCCGCAGCATTTAATTTTTCCACGGGTTTAGATTTTGCTTTCATAATCCCGGGCAGTGAAGCATAGCGCGGGGTATTAAGCCCAGTTTCAGCGGCTAATAATGCAGGCAACTGCACTTCGTAAACTTCTTTGGCGCCTCCAGCCACCCGCCGGGTTACCTTAGCAACGTTTCCTTGCCACTCAATTTTTTCTACAACAGTCACTTGGGGCCAATTTAATAACTCCGCAATCATTTGAGTGACTTGGCCAGAATCTTTATCGAGGGCTTGCTTGCCTGTAAAAACAACTTCGAACCCTTGGTTTTTGATAATTTGTGATAATAGTGTTGCCGTTTGAAAACTATCAAAGTCTTGCCCACCATCTTGTACATGTACAGCTTTGTCACAACCCATGGCCAATGCAGTACGAATGGATTCGACACAACGATCGGGCCCTAACGAAATGACTGTCACTTCACTCCCCGCATTTTTTTCTTTGGTACGAATGGCCTCTTCCACCGCAAATTCATCGTAGGGGCTAATGATGTATTTAATACCATCGGTTTCAATCCCGCTGCCATCGGCTTTGATTCTAATTTTAGTTTCGGTATCGGGTACCTGCTTAATTAAAACAGCTATTTTCATATTATCTCCTTTCGAGATTGCCACGCTCGTTATCATGGATCCCCGCCTTCGCGGGGATGACACCGCTCGCAATGACATCATGTTTTTTATTTTCTTCTTCACTGCATTTCTTCAAACCGTTAATAAAAACATTGGCCAATTGTTTGGCACAAGATTCGAGCGTGTATTTTTTCTTTTTAAGTAAAATCCACTCCAGTGCCATTTCATCGACTGCTCCAAAAATGGCCCGACTCAAAACATGTAAATCTAAATTGTTATTAAAGACCCCTTTGCTTTGCCCTTGCTGAATAATTTCGGAAATAATTTCTAAATAGGCCTTAAATTTACGAACATCATATTCCTTCATGAACTTTGAGCTTTGCCTTAATTCGATTTGTAAAACTTGGGCAACATAAGGATTTTTTTCTACGAGTTCTAAATGTAATTTGATAAATAGTTCTAACTTTTCGGCAGGATCTAATGAAGTTTCTAAGGTTTTTTTAACCGTTGAGATAAACACATCCATGCTGTGTTCAAAAATAGAGATAAGGATGTCATCTTTGTTTTTGAAATATAAGTAGATGGTACCATCGGCCACATCGGCCTCGGCAGCAATATCCGCCACCTTGGAGTTATAAAAACCTTTTTTCGCAAAGACCTTGGTAGCGGCCTCGATGATCTTTTGGTACTTTTCTGATGTGTTTTTAGCTATTTCCATAAATTGAATGAACCACCATTCATAATGAATGATGATTCATTCATAGACATAACTCCTCTACTTGGTCAAGGGTATTTTTGCTTGATCTGTAACCCTTCAGTGACGGGTGGAGAGTGCTCAAATTGTTGAGGAAGCCATTAGCTTATGCGGCGGGGTCTCCTCTGTCATTGCGAGGCCAGCCAGCCGAAGCAATCTCTTCTGTTTAACCGGTGAGATTGCCACGCCCGTTGGGCTCGCAATGACAGGAAGTCCGTGCCGGCTAGTCCCATGAGGGTCGCCGATGGAGCGCGGCTGACAAAATAACCCAAGCGCTCTCCCTGCAAGAGTGAAGCATTATAATGGACATTTAAAATGACTAGACATTTTATTTGTCTATAGTATAATGGCTTTGTGAAAAAAATTGGGGCTGCAAAATTCAAGGAACAGTGCCTTGCCATCTTAGAACAACTAGATTCCGATGGCTTGCTCGTTACCAAACGAGGAAAACCCATTGCTAAAATTTATCCTTTTAACACAGATTCTGCTCAATTGATTGGGCGCTTAAAGGGAAAGCTTAAAATTAAAGATGAAGTTTTATCCACCGGAGTAAAATGGAATGCTCAATCTTGACACCCATATTTTACTCTATGCCTTAACAGGTGATTTAAACCTATCTGAAAGACGCCTACTTTCCAAAAATCCATGGTGTATTTCTGCCATTGTTTTATGGGAAATCGCCAAGCTATCCCAACTCAAACGAATTGATTACGATCTAGAAGATAAGGAATTTCGTCAAATTTTGGCAAGAATCGAAATCATTCCTTTAGACTTAGCCATTTGCCAACAATCCATACAACTTGATTTTAAAGGAGATCCGGCTGACGAAATCATTGCGGCCACAAGTGTTGTTCATAAAATCCCCCTTTTGACTCGCGACAAAAAAATCTTATCTTCAAAACTAGTTCCCCTTGCTCACTAACAAAAGGACAGGGTTCATACTACGGCCACCATTTTAGATTGAATGATAAGTTTATCAACTGTCATGAGATGAAGTTCATGATAACGCGCTGTTGCTGCAATGAGTTGATCAGCAGGGTCTTTAGGAAATTCATTACCCAAGCGATTGCTCTCCAAAATGACCCCTGCACTTAACGGATAAATTTGAAGAAGCGGATCTTCTTCAAGATCAAAAAACCATTGATCAAGAGAAAAATTGATTTTGAATTTTCCTAATGAAACAAGTTTAGAAATTTCCCACAAAGAAATAATTGAAAGACCTATGGGTTGTTCTTGTGCTTCTTTTTGTTCAAGAATTCTTAGATATTCAGTAGAAATCTTTGGAGAATCGAGGTACCACCAAAGTAGGATGTGGGTGTCTAGCAAAATCTTCACTATTTTAACACGTCCCAATCTTCGCTAAAACTAACATAAACAATATCACCTTCTAAAGTGGCTAGGCCTTTCAAAGAACCTCTACGAACAATCTTTTTGGGTTTTTTCACAGGTACAACTCGAGCCAACGGTACGCCTTTTTTAAGGATCGTATACTCCTTGCCTTTCTTTCCCGTTTCATCGAGCAAACGTAAACAATGGGTTTTAAAGTCACTAATCTTAATTCCGGAATTATGCGGCTTTGCCATGGATATACATTATCATGACTATTTAACCAGTCAAGTGTCTATTTTTAACCTGAGCAACAGTTTTGTTTAGAAAACGATAAGCCTTTAATCAGGGTGGGATAAAATTAAGAAGGTGGATATGGGAGCTCCGGAATTCAAAAAAAAAGCTGAATTTTATCAAATTAATCCGACGACTTATTGGGCTGATCTTGATGGTGATGGAAAGCAGGGTAATTTTGAGAAATTTACTATTAAGCCTGGTGAAAATCGTGTTGTAAAGGCCCAAGAATTCATCAAACAAAATCCCTCTACTTTTTGGGACTTTATTGAATGGGAACCCACCTTTAAACCCGCTCCTAATTTCAATCACCCTGAAAAAACTACGCTAAGTAAGCAAATCAATCTCGATATTGCCGCTCTCGAAAAAATGCAAGACCGGCCCAAAATCTACGATGAATTGCTGGCTGATTTGAAATTAATCCAAGAAGAATTACCTTATGTTAAATTTCGTTACCCAAATGAAGGCGAAGTTCCTGAAGGGTTTATTGGCATTTACGATCCAATAAATAATGAAATGATCGTTACGGCTGGGGCACCGGCTAGTTTGTTAATTCATGAAACGGATCATCTGCTCACCGAAAAGCGTCGTAATGAAAATTGGAGTGTTGAATGGAAATTAAAATGTGACAATGGCCACAAGCATACTATTCCTAAATCACCTCATGCCCCTAGCCCAAACCAAGTTCGCACAAAATTTTCATTTAATTTAGATTTTGCCCAACAAGAGATTAAAACCTTTACTTATGACAGTGTGGTTGCATGGAGTTATGTATTAAAAACCTTGGAAATGGGGAGTGAGATCTGTCTAGGGGAAGTCAACAAACAAGTAGCCTTGGCTAACGAGGTGCGTGGTTATATGACGATGGCGCGGTATTTATTGTTTCGTATTGGTTTTACCGAACAACAGCTGGGTGCTTATCAAAAAGGTGGCTTTGCTAATACAACACTCTCAAAAGCCTTTATTGAAGTTGGGCTTCAGCATCATTTGGAAGGCAGCAATTTAAATTATCGGTGGGCCAATGCAATGGTTGTAAGTTATTTAGATGGAAAGTTAGATGTCTTTGTAAAAGCTTATTATACTGACATGGCTGCTCCTGGTTTTGTTGATCAACCGGGTTGCGCCCGAGTTAATGAATAACCTCTCCATCAATCCCATCAGGAATCTCTAAGCCCATTAATTTTAATACGGTGGGAAACACATCCACGCTGCGGGCGTAGTCTTGAGTGACGGGGGCATTGATAAAGATTGGCACAAGCATGTGTTGTTCGTGCAGAGCGCCGTGGCCGGATTGGTGTTCGGGGTTTTCAAAGCGTAGACGCAAGTCATAGCCTGGTGCAGCGCTTAAAACCACATCACCGGTACGCGATGAACGAAATAGCTGAGGTATCTGAACTAAAGCATCAGGATATTGCGTATGGATGGTTTGAGCTAAGGCCTCTTGTTGGGTCATTTTTGTGGGCAAAGCAGAATAACCAAAGGGGTCCCCTTTTAAAACCTGATACTCAATTGAATCTGGATTTTCTTTGATAATGGCTTGGCCAATTTTACTTTCAACATTGATCCAACCCGAGGCAGCTTGAGTTAACATTAAACCAACGGCGGGTTCATTTCTAAGTTCTGCTAAAATTTCTGCATATTGGCCCTGCAATGCTTCATGAGTTAAGCGCTCGGCCCACTGGTTTTGCCCTTTGAAATAAATGTGGGTCATGGCATTGCCCGAAGTCATACTAGCCGCATCTAGGCGTAAGCGATGAACCTTAGGGTGATACAGCGTTTTTAACCCATGAGTTTCTAACATCTCCCCTACTCCATAATGGGTATGGCATTCCGACAGCCCATGATCGCTTACTAGTAAAAAGAGGGTGTCATCGTATTTGCCCAATTGTTTTAAACGCGTGCCCACCTCGCCAAAATAGGTATCGAGTTTTTGATAAGCTTCTAAGGTTGAGGGATGCTCGGGCGAACTTAAATGAGAAAATTCATCGATCCCAGGAAACACGACGAATAAAAATTCAAAATCGCCCTCAATGATTTTCAAAGTTTTTTGAAAAGCGGCCTTATCAGCTACATCCCAGCGATCGGTAAGATGACAATAAAACCAATACCAAATTTTGGCATGCCGGGAGACATGGTGTTTGGCGCCTTTGCTGACCGCACTGAAAATATTAAAAGATTTAGGGATGAGCTCAAAGAGCGTGGGGATGTTTGAGTTCATATCGCGGTCCATCAAATAACTCTCTAGCCCTACATAACTGCGAAATTTGCAAGTGGAAAAAACGAAGGCAGAATATTCTTGTTTATCAAACCAACGAATCCCGGGGATATTACAGGTGCCGGGGAAACACCCTGTTAAATAAGGCAAATAAGCTGGCCCCGTGGTGGAAGGGAAAACGCTAACCCCTTTTAAGAGCTTGCCTTCTTTTAAAAAAATTTCTTCAAAAGCTGGCAATTGGCCTTGTTGGAGTAGCTTTTGGAAAGTGCTGTAACGAGCCCCATCAGCCAAAATCATGATGCAACGTTTTTTATTCATCATGTTCCATCAATTTTTTATTCATGCGGTTGACAAGTTCGCCGTAACCATATTTTTTAATGATACTATCGAATTGATAGCGATAATTATCAACCAGGCTAGCATCGTCTACCACTACATCGTAAATTCTCCACTGCGACCCCACTTTGCGAAACCGGTATTGAATGTTGACCTCGTTATTGTCTTGGGTGCGAATATGAATTTTTGAAATGGCCATATTCCCTTGCGAAAAACTATCGCCTCGATAATTAACCACATATTTTTTACCCCTTGTTTTGCTTTGTTCACTGGTAAAAAGGGCCTTTTTTTCAAGAATGCGCGACATAAGATTGACAAATTGATCTTGCTCGGCCCCGGAGCGTTGATCCCAATGTTTATCAAGCGAACGGCGGCACAGCTCTCTTAAATCAAAGGTGCCCTGAATGATTTCTCGTTTTATTTTGGCATTGTATTCTTCATCAGCCGCGCTAAGCGGTTTTTGAGTTTTATAAGACTTCATTTTATCTTCGATATCTAAAATAGCTCGAGTGGGTGTGCCAGGGGCTGCATTGATATTACCCATACGTTTGACGGTGTTACCCTGCCCTTCCCCCCCGTCACCTTTGGGGGCTGCCCATGAAACGGCGCTAAAAAAGAAGATGAATAATAAAAATGACATGTAGCTTAAAATTGTTTTTTTCATCATCACCTCGTTTGCACCAACTCACTGGCGCTTTGAATTTTGGCTTCTAGTTCAGCCACCGTTGTATTATAATTAAAAGTGCTTTCTAAATAACGACCTCGCATAATGAGGTATTGTTTCAACGCATCGGCGTATTCGTTGGGTTCACCAATTCCAATATCTAGGTTACTTTTAGTCAAAAAAACGAGTTGGCGCGCTAATTGCCGGCCTTTATCAGAATCTTCCAGTTCTTGCTTAGCCCTTTTTACCTCTTCAAATTGTTTGCGCAAGTCAAGCTCTAACCCTTCTTTGGCAATACTTTTTTTAAGGGCAGCACTATAATACTCGGCTTGAGTACGCTTAATTTTTGAAACTTGGCCATTGATATCGAGTTTACCTTTAAGCCGAACCCCCACCGCTGCTCTTACAAAATTAAAGGGGTTGTTAAAGTCATCATCTGCAGCCAGCCCGGTAATGGGATCGGTGGAAACACCAAATTCAAACAAGCCACCAGCGCCAATGTCGGGCAATAAGGCCCGTTTTTCTAAGCGATATTGTTTTTCTTTGGCTTGCAGGCCAATATTAAGCAATTTTTCATCAGGGTTATTTTTTCGCTCACCACTTAAATAACTTTGAAACTCTTTAACATTAAAATTAGTAGGCTGAAGATGTCTGTTTAAAATACTCAAATTATAATTTTTAGAAACACCAAGGGTAATGCGCAAACCTTCTACTGCTAATTGCTCTTTTTGCTCAGCTTCATAAAGCTTTTTAGAAGTTTCGAAACGAAATAATTTTAATTTGGTAATGGCTACAGGATCGGGGGGCTCTTTCTCATCACTTTCTTTACGCCGGATTTCGGCACTTAAATGCCCCTCGGCCTCTTGCAATAAGGCAATGAGGTCTCTCGCCAATAAAATCCCCCAATAAAGTTTTTTAACTTTAACCACAATTTCATTTTCTTTTTGTTCTTTTTTAACCCGTTCAGCTTGAACCCCATCTTTTGCCAAAGATTGGGCAATCGATAATTTCCCAAAGGTATAAACCGGAATACCCAACTCGAGTCTAAACCGACTGGCTAACGTAATGTTCCCATTAAACATGCTCGCAAGGGCGTCATCAATATCGGTGGGGGCTGGGCCTAATTCAACACTATATTCCACCACAGGCATACCACCGGCTTTGGCTTCGCGGAGTTTCCACTGCGCCGCCTCAATATCGTAATCGGAAGCACGAATTTCTTTATTATTAAGGAGGGCCATTCTAATACAATCATCAAGACTTACTAAAAGTTCATGGTTGGCATCGATGGCGTTGTTTAAAAAACTACTTTCCGTCTCTGGTAAAGATTCGGGTAGAGATTCTTGAGCAGCAACATTTGCAATGGGACCAGCCAATAAGAGCATCAAAACCCAACAAATTTTTAAACAATTCCGCAAAATTTTCGGCATGCAGGTTCCAAGCAAATGATAGACCCGTCGAAAGGGTGTTTTGTGAAAAACATTTTCCTATCATAGGCTTGAACCTATAGCAACCGCCTTACATTTTAAAGCCCTGATATTGCCACGTCTTTTCGAGGTAGGGAGAGGCCAATGGAGAGCCCGAGTAGGCCGACCGGGCGCGGGCTCTCCCTTGACCTCTCCCTACCTCGAAAAGACTTCTTCTCAAATATTTGAGATTATATAAAAATAGAGTGAGGCGACTTTGCAGTTGAGTTAGCTTTTTCGACCCATCGCGGAATCGCCGGGGCCCCCAATGCGGATTAGCGGGCACGGAAAGCCGCGGCTCGCCTCTGGGCGAGAACGCGGAAGGCTTCCGTGCCCGCTAATCCCATTAGAAGATATGGATGACCTCAGCACTTGCCACCGGGCGCTGGTTAGCCCAATAAGAGAGTGCAACAAAATGGTTTGTTGCAACAACACTTAAGCAAAGGAGGCCATCAATGAATGAAGGTATATTTTTTATTGCAATCGATGTCGATGATAATTTATTCCACGGTTGTGGAATAAACTCACAGACCGGCGAGATTCGAGAATTCAGCTGTCGGCCGACGGTCGGGCATTTGGAAAAGAAATTAGCG